>DATJAA010000390.1:0-10739 GCA_035516815.1 Acidimicrobiia bacterium
GTTCGACGCGCCGGTCACGCCGAGCGCGCCGGACTGGCCCAGATTCCCGGTCTTGACGTCGACCGTCAGAACGCCGCCGACGCTCGACGCGGCAAGCGTCGTCGCAATGCTGTTGGTCAGGCTCGCGTCGCTGCCCGACCCGTTCGTGTTGAGCGATACCGTGCCGGTCAGCGCGTTCGAGGGGTCGCCGAGCGCGATCGTCGCGCCCGCGGCGGCGGAGGTGACCTTCTCGTTCTCGCCCGTCCACGGTCCCTCGATCGCAGCATCTCCCGGAGCCAGGGATCCGGAGGCGGGATATACGTGCTCGCCGAGCTGCGCGTTGATCTGACCGTGCTCGACATCGAGGTAGGTCTCGGGATTCACCTCTTGCCCCGACGCCGTTTCCGCCTTCACGTTCTTGTCGGCGCGGGGCGAAGACGCCGCTACACCCAGGAGCGAACGCAGGACGTTCTCGGTGTTGTCGTAGTCGCCCTCGCCGAAGTGCGAGTAGCGGAGGTTCCCGTCGCGATCGGCGACGTAGTCGGCCGGCCAGTACTGGTTGTGGAAGGCGTTCCAGATGGTCATGTCGTCGTCGAGCGCGACCGGCCATGTCACGTCGAGGTGCTTGACCGCTTTTTCGACGTTGCTGTGCACCTTCTCGAAGTCGAACTCGGGCGAGTGCACGCCGATCACGACCAGCCCGTCGGCACGGTACCTGTCGTACCACGCGCGCACATAGGGAAGTGTGCGGACGCAGTTGATGCACGAGTACGTCCAGATGTCGTACAGCACCACCTTGCCCTTCAGGTCGGCCGAAGTGAGGGGGCCCGAGTTGATCCAACCCTTGGCCGCGAGCGCCGGCGCGGGTCCGTTGTTGGGAAGGTTCGAGGTGTCGACCGGACCAGAGATGGCCGAAGGATTCGAGCTGGAAGCGACCAGGACGCTCACGACTGCGACCAGTGCGACCACCGCCGCGATGATCAGGTACACGCCGCGGCGACGCGGCCGCTCGGATGGCAGTTCGGCGCGGAGCCTGGTGCTGCGCGCGATCTCGTCTGCCACGCTGCGATTGTACGGTCCGGTCCGGCGCGAACGCCGTCGGGGCGGGCTACTCGGCCCGCATGATCGAGCGTATGTGAGCGTCGGTCGCTCGCATCAGGTCGTCTAGCGTTGCGTGGTTCGTGCCGCGGACCATGCCGGCCGTCAGTGTGAGTCGCTCGGGCGCGGTCGCGTCGGTGAGTCCGCGCACGCCGTCGACGGCGGCCAGCGCGTCGTCGATGCAATCGGAGAGCAGCACTGCGAATCGGAACCGATCGACGCGCCCGATCACGTCGGAGGTGCGGAAGGTGCGCCGGAGCAACTCGGCCATCCCAAGGAGGATGCGGTCGACGGACGAGGCGTCGTCGGCGTGATCTCGAGTCAACTGGAAGTCGAAGTATGCGAGCGCGATGGGAGCGTTCCGTCGGCGGCAGGACACGAATACAGGGGTCGCCGCCGCGATGAACCCGGTGCGGTTCCACACGCCCGTGAGCGGGTCGAGCCCGACGGTCTCCGACGTGTGGCCATTGGTACGTGGCTCGCTACGAATCACGACTCATTGCTCCCGAAGTTGATGTCGTCGTTTCTCAGGCTGGCACGGGAAACCGCCGAATCGCGACCCGCGGGCCACATGTCACATTTCGGCGTCGCCCGAACCGCTCACGGCGGCCGGGCCCCGGTCGCGAACTCTTCGTTAGGGTCTCGCCATGCCGAGAACCGTCCACAAGCCGAACATCGCGATCATCGGCGCGGGAGCCGGTGGCATCGTCATGGGCATCAAGCTCAAACGGGCCGGCTACGACTTCACTATTTTCGAGAGGTCCGACGGCGTCGGCGGGACCTGGCGCGACAACTCGTATCCGGGCGCGGCGTGCGACGTTCCCTCGCATCTCTATTCGTTCTCGTTCGAGCTGAACCCGTGGTGGAGCCGGACTTACGCCACGCAGCCGGAGATCCTCGCGTATCTCGAACGGTGCGCCGGGCAGTACGGGCTGCGGCCACACCTGCGCGCGGGTACATCGATCCGCGAAGCGCGCTGGGACGACGCCTCCACGTGCTGGCGGCTCCGTTCGGAGACGGGCGAGGAGTTCACTGCCGACGTGATCGTGAGCGGTCTGGGCATGCTCAACGTCGCGGTCACGCCGTCCATCCCGGGCGCCGAAGCTTTCCGCGGCCGAACGTTCCATTCGTCGCGCTGGGACCACAGCAAGTCGCTCGCCGGGGAGCGGGTCGCGTCGATCGGGACGGGCGCGAGCGCGGTGCAGTACGTGCCCGCGATCGCGCCGACCGTCGAGCATCTCACCGTGTTCCAACGCACCCCCATTTGGATCACGCCGCGTATCGACCGGCCGTATACGGCTTCGGAGCAGCGCCGGTTCGCGCGCGTTCCCGGCGCAGCCCGTTGGGAGCGGTGGAAGATCTTCTGGACGTACGAGCGAGCGACGTTCGACGCCGACGCGCAGCAAACCGTCGATATGACCGCGCTCGCGCGGTCGTATCTCGAACGCAAGATCAGCGATCCCGAGCTGCGCGCCAAGCTCACTCCCGACTATCCCGTGGGATGCAAGCGACCTCTCATCTCACGCGAGTGGTACCCGACCCTGACCCGCCCGAACGTACGTCTCGTGACCGAACCCATCATGGAGATCACCGAGGCCGGGATCCGCACCGCCGACGGTGAGGAGCACGCGGTCGACACGATCATCTACGGAACCGGATTCCGCGCGAACGAGTACTTGACTGCGGTCGACTTCTACGGTGTCGGCGGGCGACGTCTGCGCGACGACTGGCGCGACGGCGCGGCGGCATACCTCGGGCTCACGGTCTCCGGTTATCCCAACCTGTTCACGCTCTACGGGCCCAACACCAACGGCGTGAACTCGATCATCTTCATTCACGAGGCGCAGGCGCACTACGTCATGGGCGCGTTGCGGACGATGACGCGGCGGCGGATCGCCGCGATCGACGTCCGCCGCAACGTGATGGATCGGTACAACCGGCGGATCCAAGCTGCGATGGCCGGCACGGTGTGGACTGCCGGTTGCACGAACTACTTCCACGCGGCATCGGGCAAGATCGTCACGCAACTGCCGTACAGCGGCGGCCGCTACTGGTTGCGGACCCGGCTCTTCCGGAGCCGCCCGTACCGAAAATTGCGCGCTCGGCGGCGCGACGAGTCGGGCTAGTTCCGGAGCCGGGGGAGAACCTCGCGTGCGATCTCGCCGACGATCGACGCGGGCTCGTCCCAGGCTGGATCGTCCGGGCGCGGGTGATGGAAGACGAGGTCGGTGAAGCCGATGTCGGCGTAACGCGCCGCGAACTCCTCGAACGCGCCCACGCTCGCGAGCGGCCGTTCCTCCGTATTGCCGATCATGTAGATCCGCTGGATTTGACCTGGGTCGCGCCCGATCGTCGCGCACGCAACGTCGAGCTCCTGCGATTGAGCGCGGACGATCAACTCGGTTCCCCGCGCGGACCGGTCGACGTTGGTGGTGTCACCGAAGGTGATCCACGCGTCCGCATGCCTCGCGGCTACGGCGAGCGCCCGCGACCCGCCCGCCGCAATGGCGATAGGTATCCGCGGACGCTGTATCGCGTTGGGCTGCACGCATGCATCCTTGACGGTGTAGTAGGTGCCGCGGTACGACACTGTGTCGTCGTCGAACAGGTCCCGGAGCAGCGCAACGAACTCGTCGAGTCGGTCGACGAGCGCACGCGGCGAGAGCGCGTCAGCCCCGAACACGGCGGAATCGAAGCCGACGCCACCCGCGCCGACGCCGAGAGTCAGGCGCCCGTTCGACACGTGATCGAGTGTCACCGCGTCCTGGGCGAGGGTCACCGGGTGACGAAGGTTCGGTGAGGCCACCATCGTCCCGAGCCGTATGCGACTGGTCGCGCCGGCGAGCCCGGTCAACCACGGGATCGCGCCGAACCATGAACGACCGCGGTAACGGCGCCATGACAGATGGTCATAGGTCCACAGGTGGTCGTAGCCGAGCGCCTCGAGATGCCGCGCCCGCGTGACCGTTTCGGGCCACGGGTCGGTCGGGAGCATCACGACACCGACGCGCACGTTGTCGAGTCTCGCGCGTCGAACCGTTCCGAAGCGGTTCCGGGCGCATACCGTGTGCCGATGCGCGGACGGGCCAACTGGCGGGTAGTCGAGTGGGCGTTGATCGCCGCCTCGGCGGTGCTCTCGCTCGTCTTCGTGTGGCGTGCGTCGGCCGTCCTCGACGGTCACCGTACGTTCACCCTCTTCGATGACGCGATGATCTCGATGCGCTACGGACGCAATCTCGTCGACGGCCACGGGCTCGTGTTCAACTCGGGTCAATCGGTCGAGGGTTACACGAACCTCTTCTGGACGCTGATCATGGGCGGCGTTCAGGTGGTCGTTCCCGGTCGCCGCCTCGCGCCGGGGGCGGTCTCCTTGGTGGGGCTCGCCTTGTTCGTAGGGCAACTGTTCGTCGTGCGGGCCTTGACCCGGCGCTTGACCGACGTCGAGTGGGCGCCTGCACTCGCCATCGCCGGTACGGCGTTCAGCTTCGCACTCGTGTTCTGGACGCTTCGAGGAATGGAGGTCGGGCTCCTCGGCCTCCTCCTGAGCGCGGCCGCGTTGCTCGCGGCGCGCGCCCTCGACGAAGGTGTCGACACTCGCGCGGTCGTGCTCATTGCGGGCTTGCTGGTGCTCGCGTTCTTCACGCGTGACGACGCGGCGGTTCCGTGCGTGGTGATCATCACCTTTCTCGTGATCGGGGTCGAGCGAGGGCGGCGACGGGCGGCCGTCATGTGGGCGGTAGGTTCGGCAGTCGTCGTGGTTGCCGGTCGGCTGTTGTTGCGCTGGGTCCTGTACGGCCACCTCGTACCGAACACGTACGTCTTGAAGGTGGAGGGGATCCCCAAGCACCTGCTCGTCGAGCGCGGGCTCCTCGGGCTCGGGTACGTGCTCGGGTTCGGGCTCGCAGTGCCGATCGCGCTCGCAGTGTTGGCCTACGACCGTACCGACGTGCGCCCGGTCCGACTGGCGGTGATGATGCTCGCGACGATCGTCGTCGCGCAGATCGCGTACTCGGTCGTCGTCGGCGGCGACGCCTGGGAGGATGCCGGTTTCGCCAACCGGTTCCTGGCAACGGTCGCGGCGCCCTTGAGCATCCTCGCGGCAATCGGTGTCGCCAAGCTCGCACGCGGCCGCGTCAGCCGGCGAGCGGGGCTGCTCGCGCTCACTCCGATCGTCGCCGCGGGGGTGTTCGCGCTCGCGGCCCCGCGGTTCACGCGGTATTTCCAACTCGGCGACGAGAGCCCGGAGGCCGGGACGCATCACGCGATCCGGATTCTGTTCCTCGCGCTCGCTGCCGCCGCGCTCGTCGGCGCCGTGTGGTGGCGAGCCGCGCGTCCGTTGGTTGTTGCTGTGCTCGCGTTGGCAGCAATCGGCGCGCCGAACGCTCTTCCGTTTGCGCAGTGGGTCCGGCACAATCAGCCGTTCGAGGCAACCGAAGCGGCGTGGGCGCGCTACGGCGAACGCCTCAATTCGGCGACACAGCCAGACGCGACGATCGCGGCGTCCTCGATCGGGAACATCGGCTACTTCTCCCAACGGCCGATCGTCGACGAGCTCGGCAAGATCGACGAGACGATCGCGCGCAGCCCGGCGCGTACGTCGTTCTGGGTGTTACCGGGACATTGGCGATGGGACTATCACTACAGCATCGTCACCTTGCGTCCCGACGTCGTTGCCGAGCTCTTCGGGCCGACTCGCGCCGACGAGAGCATGATCGCGGCGTCGGGCTACGAGCTTGTTCCCAGCCCGTCCGGGCCCGTCTACGTGCGTGCCGACTCCACGCTCGTCGACCGGACCGGGCTTCGCCGCGCGGCTCAGGTCGCGCGCTAGGGCTCGACGTTCATCTCGGGTTCTCGCCGCCGGCGTCGCCGACGTACGAGCGGATCGCACCGAGGGCGGAGTCGAGGTCGCCGGCGCGTTGCCGTCGCGTCGCGTCGGCGGTCGCGAGCTGATCGGCGGTAGGTGGGATCGGCGCGTCGCGGAGCAGGTTCTCGGCTTCGAGTGCGAAGAAGTATCCGCGCAACGACTCGGCGACCGATGCCGCGTTGCGACGTGTGTTGTCGTCGGGTGCGTCCGCCGCGAGTTGATCGAAGTGGGCGGCGACGCGCTCGACGTTGTCGCGGACGGTATTGCGCCGTGCGGGATCCTCGCGCGCGCCCGGTCGCGCCTCACCCTCGAGCATGTCGCGGGTCAGATCGCCGTCCCGCAGCGCCGACGCGGCAGCATGCCTCCAGGAGTGCTTTGCGTTGACAGCTGCTCGTCGCATGAACGCGAGCACGACGACCAGTATGACGGCGACGACGGCGAGGGCCGCGATGATCCAGCCCCACGGAGTCGAGCTGCTGCTGGTGCTCGGCGTCGAGGCCGGAACCGTCGTGGTACTCGTGCTCGTGGTCGTGGTCGTGGGCGGGACGGTGGTGCTCGCCGTCGACGCGACGGTTGTCGTAGCAGGCAGCGTCGTTGTCGCGGCGGTCGTTGCATCCGTGGCGCTCGTGCTCGCGTCGGTCGTCGTGACGACCCGGCGGCTCTCGGCGGGCCGGCCGACCGTGTTGGCGCCCGCGCTCGTCCCCGAGACGATCGCGAGCAGTCCGATCAGCGCACCCGCCCCGGCGCACAGCACCCGACGCGTCAGCACGGGATGATCATGCCATCGCCTGTGAACGCGCAACAGACCCGGCGCCTACCGCCGTAGCGCGGCCCTGACAACGAACGTGTCAAGCCGAATCGGACGGACCGTAGGCTGCGGGAGGACGCGCGTAGGATGCCGCACCAATGGACGATGCAGACGTCGCGGCGGCCGCGCGAGCAACAACGCCCGCAGTGCGCACGAGCATCTGGTCGTCCCGAGCGCGTCAGCTGCGCGATCGCCTTTCGGGCCGCGACTCCGATTCTCCGCTCGCGGCGATCACCCCCGCGGGATTCTTCGAGTTGGCCTTCGGACGACCTCCCGATGCCGCGGAGACCGCGACGCTCGACGCGCTGATGCCCGACCATTGTGTCCGCACCGGCGAGCACGCCCACCGCATCCTCGCTGCATTCGACGCGCAGACGCACCCGACCACGATGCTCGCCCGCGCCTCGACCGGAAATCTCACGAAGCTCGAACTCGACCGTTTTGCCCTCTGGGTCGACGCCGACGACCGCGCGGTTTCGGCGGTCATCGTCCACGACCACGACTGGGAGCCCCACGTGTCGGCCGTGCTGCGGGACGCGCTGCGTCCGGGTTCGACGTTCGTCGACATCGGGGCGAACGTGGGTTTTCACACCTTCTTGGCCGCGTCGATCGTCGGAACGGCCGGAGCGGTCGTTGCAGTTGAGCCCAGCGCGGAGAACTGCCGGCTGCTGCTCTTGAGCAAGTCCGACAACGAAGCGGACAGTGTCTCTATTCTTCCGTTCGCACTCGACCGCGAGCCCGGTGTCCGTTACATCACCGCGCACATCGGCACCAACGCGGGTCTGATCCCCGGCACCCGCGATCTTCTGCTCGATGGTCGGGGGACGCCCGTATACGTCAGCACGCTCGACGAGGTCGCGCCGGCGAAAGTCGATGTCCTGAAAGGTGACGTCGAAGGGGCCGAGTTCCGCGTGTTGGACGGGGGCCGCCGCACGCTCGAACGAGATCGACCGATGATCGTGATGGAGTTCAGCTGCGAGATGTCGAGCCGCGTCTCCGAGGTCGAGCCCTTCAAGGCGCTCCAAGACGTGTTGGACATGGGTTACCTGCTCTACGTGCTCGAACGCACCGCGGGAGCGCGCGTGTCGTATCCGTCCGCTGACGCGCTGCACCAAGAGTGGAGCGATCCGCTGCGCATCGAAGATCTCCTGTTGGTGCCGGCCTGACGAGAGCGCGACGGCGGCGTGCGGGAAACTGATCGTGTGAGCGGTGAGCCGGTGTTCCGGGATGATCTGTTCCGAGGGACCGCGTCGTACTACGACCGGTTCAGGTTGCCGTATCCGGAAGTCCTCATCGAGGACCTCTGCCATCGCGCGTCGGTGAGTGGCACGGGTCGCCTACTCGACTTGGCGTGCGGTCCCGGCACCGTCACGTTCGCACTGTGCGATCGGTTCGCCGAGGTATGGGCCGTCGATCGAGAGCCGGAAGCCGTCGACTTCGCCGCGCGCAAAGCTGCCGCGCGAGGAGTGCGCAACGTCCGGTGGACGGCAGGGCGGGCCGAGGACGTCGACGCCGGTGAGGTCTTCGAGCTCGTCACCATCGGTACCGCATTCCACCGGCTGGACCGACCGCGGATCGCCGACCTCGCCAGGGGATGGTTGCGATCGAGTGGGCATCTCGCGCTGTTGTGGAGTTCCACTCCGCTCGACGGAACCGCGCCGTGGCAAGAGGACCTCGCCGCGATCGTCGTCGATTGGGTGCGACGCTCCGGCGCCGCCGACCGAGTCCCGGCTGACCTCGACGAGCACTTGGCACGGCGTCCGCATGCCGCGGTGTTGGAAGACGCCGGCTTCGTCTCCATGGAGCGTTACGAGTTCGAGGAGATCAACCATTGGACCGTCGCGGCCCTGACCGGATTCGTCTACTCGACTTCGCTGTTGCCTCGCGCGGTCCTCGGCGACCGAGCCGGTGACTTCGAGGCTGATCTACGAGCTCAGCTCCTCGCAATCGAACCTTCCGGCACGTTCCGCGCGCAGACCAGTTTCGCGTACGACCTCGCTCATCGGTGAACCGCACCTCTGGGTAGGATCGGCAGGGTGGCGGTGACCCCCGCTTATCAAAGCCTTGCGAGCAAGGAAGAGAAACGGGCATGACGAAGGGCGAGTCGCAGGAGAGCAAGTCTCCTTCTCAGCTGATCGACGCGAGGATCAAGGAGCTCGGCGACTGGCGGGGCAAGATGCTCAGCCGGCTCCGCACGTTGGTCAAAGAAGCCGATCCCGAGGTCGTCGAGGAATGGAAGTGGAGAGGCGTTCCGGTGTGGTCGCACGACGGCTTGATCTGCACCGGCGAGACTTACAAGAGCGTCGTGAAGATGACCTTCGCCAAAGGGGCCTCTCTGAAGGATCCTTCGGGCCTCTTCAACTCCAGTCTCGAAGGAAACACGAGGCGTGCCATCGACTTCCACGAGGGCGAAAAGGTAGATGAGAAGGCGTTGAAGGCTCTGGTTCGCGCCGCCGTGACCCTGAACCAGTCCAAAGCCAAGCGCTAGTTGTGATGACCACGGAATCGAGGTTCTTCGCCGGATCCGGCAAGAAGTTCGCGTAACGTCGAGACGGGTCGACTCGGCTGTCGCTACGCGCGGTGCGAGGCGTGTGCCTCTTCGATCTCGGCGTGTTCAAGCGCACGGGATCCGAGCATGGCGCCGGTAGTTCCCCCGAGGAAGAGCCCGGCGAACGCTCCGCAACCGGCGCCCATCGCGAGCAGCGGCCCGCTCGGGACGCCGTTGTGCACGGTCGCAACCGCGACGAGCCCGATCCAGATGGCCGCGCACACAACGACGCCGAACACCATGCCCCACATGATGCTGCGGACGTAGATCGTTTCGGCGCGGCGCTGAGTTGCGTCAGCGTCGGCGTCGTGGGCCTCCACGACGGCAGGCGCGGGCGGGACACGGACGGCAGCATTCGATGCACTCATAGGTACAATCCGACCACGCCGACGCAGGGGCCGTAAGAGCCGGACGTCCCCGAGCACCGGGACCAAAGCCCCGCGCTGTGAAGAGGTCTTTACGAAGGGGCCCCTCAACCCCTCGCACTCGCCGACGATCATGAACTCATGTCAATGAACCGTGTACGCCCCCTTGCCCGGGTTGCGGCACTCGCCGTCGTCGCGGTGCTCGGCACGGGCTGCGGCACCTCGGAAAACAAGGCGACGCCGATCACGGGGGGTTCGACACCCACGACCGTTCCTTCGGTCGTGCCCTCCACCGGACGTCCGACGCGTACGTCCGTCCCACCGACCGCCGGGAGCGGCGCGTCGAACCGGCCGAGCAGCGGCGAGCTTGCGGCTCTGCAACAGCAGCTGAACGACGCAGGCTCGTCGATCAGCGCCGCCGATTCGGCCGTGGTTAGCAGCGATGTGAACACGGCCAAGGCCCAGGAAGGGAGCGCGCCGTGAGCGGTGTCACCTTCCGTCAGATCGTGATCGCCGTGGCCCTCGTCGCCGTATCGACACTGGTTGCGGTCGGATCAGCCGGCGCACTCGGTGAAGCCGCGGGCGGCGGGACCGAACATTGCAAGGGTCTCGACGCCAAGCCCATCGTGCATGCCGACGCGCTCAGGCGCGAAACCACCTTGGCCGATCTCGTCGCCAAGTTGCAGGCCCGCAAGGACCCGTTCGTGATGAACCGCGGACAGATCGCGACGTTGCAGCAAGCCAACACCGCCGTCGCGGCCCTCGACACCAAGATCCAGGCGACGTGCTATCCGACACGCGCCGCGCTGCACGCCGACGCTTCGATGCTGTGGACGAACTACCGCGTGTATTGGCTTCGGGTACCCCAGTCGCACGCGATCGAGGCCGCAGACCACCTCGAGGAAGCGCGTACCAGGCTCGGTACGGTCGCCGAAAAGCTCTCGGGTCTCGTCGGTACACACCCGCAGGCAACGGCCGACCTCGAGGCAATGAACACCGCGCTCGGATCGGCCGATGCCAAACTCGGTGTCGCACCCACGCCCGGCCAATCCATCGCTGCCGTGCGCAATCTGCAGC
>DATJAA010000391.1:0-3941 GCA_035516815.1 Acidimicrobiia bacterium
GCCCGACGGTGTGGAAGCCATCGAGACGATCGGTTTGTTGAGGTGGATCGCGACGGTCGAGCCGTGGAACTTGGCGTCGCCCAACGCGAAGATCCCGCCGTCGGTCGCGCAGAGCCAGTAGCCGTTGCCCGAGGGTGTGGAGGCCATTGCGACGATCGGTTTGTTGAGGTGGATCGCGCCGGTCGAGCCGTGGAACTTGGCGTCGCCGAAGCTGTAGATGCCGCCGTCGGTTCCGGCGAGCCACAGGCCCTTGTGGGTCGGTGTCGTCGCCCCCGCGACCAGCGGGTGTGCGACGGGCGGGAGCGATCCAAACTTCGTCGCGGTGCCGAAGCCGTAGATGTGTCCGGTCGGACCCGCGAGCCAGTAGCCGCTGGTCGCGCTGGGCGGCTTCACCGCCGCGGGCACTCCCGGCGGCGCCTTGAACAGCCCGAGCGGCGAGTAGGTCCGGCCGAGCACCGTCCGGTCGTCGACGCCGAGCCACGTCTTCAGGATTGGCGCGTACATCTGGTGGAAGTCGACGCTCGGCACGAAGTTGCCGTCGTTGTCGAGTGCGGTCAGGCTCGGCTGCGCGCCGTGGAGTCCGCCTTTGACGTGGTCGCCGATGACGAAGTGTGGCGCGGCGGTGCCGTGGTCGGTGCCGGCATCGCCGTTCTCCTCCGGACGCCGGCCGAACTCCGAGAACGTCATCAGGATCACGTTCGGAGCCCACTTGGGCGCGAGGTTTGCGAAGAACGCCGCGATCGCATTGTCGAGCTGGCCGAGTAGTGTCGCGTGCCAGTCGCGCTCCGAGGTGTGCGTGTCGAAGCCGTCCAGCTCCGTGTCGATGACGCGGATCCCGAGGTTCGCGTTGATCAGGTGGGCGGCGAGCACCAGCTGCTGTTGCAAGTCGTCGGGTTGGTCGGCGAAGCCGTACGCGGGCCGGATGCGCTGAGTGAGCGCCATGAGATCGGACTCGGTCTCGTCGTATAGATCGCCGAGGTCGCCGAGGCCCGACGCGCTGGTGCCGAGGCTGGCCAGCGTGTCGAACATGCGCGCGTTCGACGCATCACTGCGGTCGATGCCGAAGGCGCCGCCGATGCTGAGCGGGAGCGACGAGGGGTGCGCGACATCACCTTGCAAGTGCTCGCTCACCGAGCCGTGCAGCGACACGCCGTACAACGACTCGTGCGCCGCGTTCGGGAGCAGGTCGAGGAAGCGGCCCGCCCACCCCGAGGTGACCAGCTTGGTCCCGCCCCATCCGCGCATCCAGATGTCGCCCGAGGTGAAGTGGCTGAGATCGGGTGGCTTGTAACCGACGCCGCGCACGACGGCGACCTTGCCCTGGTCGAATCGGGCCTTCAGCTTCGGCATGGCCGGGTGCAATCCGAGCCCGCTACCGAGCGGCAACGAGTTCGTGACGCGCAACGTGTTGCGCAGCTTCGGGTACGTCGGGTCGGTGTAGGGGATGACGGTGTTGAGTCCATCGTTGCCCCCTGCCAGGTTGATCGTCACCAGGATTCCCTGGTTGTTCGCGACCGGGGGAGCGGCGAACGCCTGCAGCTTGGAGATGTAGGGGCTGACCGCGACGACGCCGGTCGTCGCCGCGCTGTATTGGATGAAGCGCCGGCGGGAGAAGCGGCTGCGCTCGAAGATCGAAGGTCCGGATGTCGTCACGGTCGCGCTCCTAGGCGAGGTTGAATTCCGGGCTGAACATCAACAACTGCAAGAGGTTGATGAAGGTCAAGTTGGTCCACGCGTTCGTGTCGGCCCGCTGCTTCGTGAGCCACGTCTCGAGCACGTTGCGAGTATGCGCCGACGGGCTGTCGATGCCGAAGAAGTCGAACCCCGCCTGGACCGCGTCGGGGACGGTCATGGTGACGATGCTGCTCAAGCTGTTCTGCACGTTGTCGCGCCAGATGAGGTAGCTCACCCAGTTCGCTCGCGCCCACAGCCTCGACGTCGTGAGCCAGTAGTCGTTGGGACGCCATCCCGACACGTTCGGGGGCTCGAAGAGTTGCTGGCCCATGTCCTCCATCCACCACTGCGGGTTCGCGTCCTCGGCGGTGATACCGACGACGCGCATGCACGCGGCGACCCACTCCGCCGGCGATCGGACGAGCCCGTTCATCGCCTGTGGCGACAAGAAGTTCGGATGGAGAAAGATCGCGCGAACGAGATCTTCGATGCTGAGGTCGTTCGCCAGGAACGCGGCGGTGAGAGTGTCCACGACATCCGTTTCGGGATCCGGGTACGCGAAGAACGTCCACATCTTCGTGGCGATGAAGCGCGCTCCGATGTTCTTGTGCGTCGGGTCCGAGCCAAGGATGAAGTTGATGATGTCCGGCCCGTCCCAGTCCTGGGTCACACCCATGAACGTCTTCAACCCGTCGTCGTGGCGGTCGGGGTAGAAGTGGTATTGCTCCCGGTCGTCGTCGAGTGTGTTGTGTCCGGTCCAGGCGCGAGCCGACGCGACCACGTCGGCCTGCGAATATTGGTCGACACCGAGCGTGAAGAGCTCCATGAGCTCGCGGGCGAAGTTCTCGTTCGGGCTACCGACGACGTTCGGGTCGTTGTCGAGCCAGAGCAGCATCGCGGGCTGCAACGACATCGACTGTACGAGGTCGCGGAAGTTCCCCGTCGCGTTCGCGCGGAAGAGCGCGTTCTGCTGGTACATCAGCAGCATGTCGGTGACCTTGTAGTTCGCGGTGGCGAAGTGTCCGTGCCAGAAGAGCGTGAGCTTCTCCTGCAACGGCGTCGGCGAGGTCGCCATCCGGTCGAGCCACCACTGCTGCAACGACACCTCGCGCTGCCAGTCGGCCTGACTCGCATCGGTGAGGAAGGCCGGCTGCACGTCGGGCGGCGCGCCCGAGAAGTCGAGCAGCTGATCGACGGTGGTGTCCCACGGCTGCGCGGCGAGCGCCGCGACCTGTGCGGTACTGGCACCGAAGCCGGCGCGACGAAGCAAATGCGCGACGTTCGCGGGAAGCGGCACGTCGTCCCCCTTGTTGTCCGCTCCCCAACCCGCCGGTTCCGTAATCGACCGGAACCGGGCACATCCTTGAGCAATCGGGTGCTATTCGGCGGGAATCAGGGCCAACCCGCGCCGGGTACGTCGACCCGGACCGCTTCGATCCGACCACCATGTGCAACCCGAGCTTCGTCGGGCACATGCGTGGGCGCGGTGCACACGTACAGCGTCTGACGGTCGTCGCCGCCCAGCATGCACGCGAATGCACCGGGATGCGTCCCCTTCACCTCGTCGACGATCTCGCCGCCCTCGCGCAGACGGAGCACCCGGCCGGTGAACGGGCACGCCGACCAGATCAAGCCCTCGGCGTCGAGGCACATTCCGTCGACGGTCGCGTGCTCGATCCGCGCCCAAGTACGGCGGCCCGACAGCGTCCCGTCGGCGGCGATGTCGAACGCAGTGATTCGCGCGGCCATGCTCTCGCCGACGAGCAACGTCGCGCCGTCGGGCGTGATCACCGATCCGTTCGGGAAGGCGAGGCCGTCGGCCGCGATCCGCACCGTGCCGTCGGTCTCGACTGCGAGCAGGCACGTGTCGGACGGTTTGGCGCCTGCATACATGTCGAACCCGAAGTTGCCGACGTACGCGCGGCCGGTCGGCCCGACCACCATGTCGTTGCAGCTGCCGGGCGCCCGCGCGGAAAGGTCCGCGTGCTCGACGAGCGATCCGTCGGGGTCGAGCCGGAGCAATCGGCGGTCGAGCATCGAGACGACGAGCATGCGCCCGTCGGGCAGCCAGCCGAGGCCGGATGGTTGCTGCGGGACGTCGACGATCGTCTGCGCGTCGCCGGCCGGGCTCATCGCGACGACGCGCTTATCGTGCTGATCGGAGAACCAGAGCCGGCCGTCGTGCCAGCGCGGCCCCTCGGGGAAGGCGAGCCCTTCGAGCAGGACAGTGGTCGTGCGCGCGGTCACGGGTCGGGACCGTACTCGTC
>DATJAA010000392.1:0-2249 GCA_035516815.1 Acidimicrobiia bacterium
GGCAGTGCGACAGGCCGCCGCCGTCGGTGTTGGTGGGGAGCGCGCCGCCGAGCCGGAGCTTGCCGTCCTCGACGAAGGGGCCTCCCTCGCCGGTCGGGCAGAATCCGAGCGCTTCCAAGCTGGCGAGCACCATGTGGGTGAACGCGTCGTAGATCTGGCACACGTCGATGTCGGCGGGCGTCACTCCCGCTCGCCCGAATGCCAGCCGGGCGCTCTGATAGGCGGGCGACCGGGTGAAGTCGTCCCACTCGCTCATTGTGGTGTGGCTCGTCGCCTCGCCGGTTCCCAGCACCCACACGGGCTTTTTGGCGAGGTCGCGTGCGCGTTCCTCGGTCGTCAGGACCACCGCGCCGCCGCCGTCGCTGCGGATGCAGCAATGGAGTTTCGTCAATGGGTCGGCCATCATCCGGCTGCTGTTGACCTCGTCGATGGTGATCGGGTCGCGGTAGAAGGCCTCGGGATTGAAAGACGCGTTGTACCGCGTGCTCACCGCGATCTCGGCGAGCTGTTCGATCGTGGTGCCGAACTCGTGCATGTGACGGCGCGTCGCCATCGCGTACTTCGAGATGAGCGTGTGGCCGAAGGGGACGTCGAACTGGATGGGTCCGCGGCCGCCGAAGCCGAGGTTCGCCGTGCGCCGGCGCGCCTTGAGGTCGGCGCGGGTCGTCGATCCGTACGCGAGCACGACGACCTCCGCGTGCCCCGCGAGGATCGCGGCCGTCGCGTGCTCGACCATGAACTCCCAGGTCGAGCCGCCTACGCCGGTGCCGTCGACCCAAGTGGGCCGCAGCCCGATGTACTCGGCGATCTCGATGGGTGCGAGCATTCCCATGCCGCTCGACCCGAAGCCGTCGATGTCGGCTTTGGTGAGGCCGGCGTCGGCGATCGCGCGCGAGGCCGCTTGGAAGTGCAGCTCGAACGGGGTCTTGGTGTCGACGCGGCCGATGTCCGACAGCGCGGCGCCGACGATTGCGACCTTTCTCGTGCCGGGCATCAGCGCAGTTTCCACTCCACGCGCTTGCCGGATGCGAACAGCTGCTGGCCCTCGGCGATCGATTCCTGATTCGTGCCCATGGCGACGTACGCATAACCGAGCCGCACCGCGTCGCGTTGCGGCATCGAGCGCGTCGACCATACGGCCCGGATCGTGCCTTCGATCGCGAGCCTTGGTTGTGAGGCGATGATTGTGGCGAGCTCGCGCGCGCGTGCCGCGAGCTGAGGGCCCGGTACGACTTCGCTCACCATTCCGATCTGGTGCGCTCGCTGCGCCGACATGCGCTCGTAGTTGCCGAGCAGCGACAAGCGCATGATCTCGGTGAAGGGCGTGATTCCCGCCATGTGGATCGGCTCGAAGGCGGCGGTCATGCCGTAGGTGACGTGCGGGTCGAAGAAGGTCGCATGTTCGGCGGCGACGATGAACTCGACCTCACCAAGCATGTAGAACGCACCGCCGCACGCCATCCCGTTGACGGCGGCGATGACCGGTTTCCAGAGATCGCACGACTTGGGCCTGATGTTGTCGCCGGGATCGTTGAACATGAACGGGGTGGTGCCCGAGCCGACGACTTCGGGGTCGGTGGTGGCGTCGGTCTCGCCGCCCATCTGCTCCATGCGATCGATCCCGGTGCAGAACGCTTTCTCGCCCGCGCCCGTCAAAACGACACAGCGCACCGGATCGTGACGTCGCAGCGCTCGCCACAGCGTGTGGAGCTCGCGTTGCATCAGCGAGTTGAACGCGTTGTGCACGTCGGGCCGGTTGAGCGTGACGACTGCGACCCCGTCGTCGCCTTCGTCGTAGCCGATCGTCTCGAAGTCGGGGATGCTCATGCCCGCCGTTGCGCGTCGATTCCCGGGTTCTCGCTCTGGAAGACGTAGCGGTTGACGATGCGGCCGATGTCGGCCGGGTCCCACTGTTTCGGGTTGCCCTCGCGATCGGTGGCGAGGAACTGCTCGCCCATCTCCCAGGGCCGGTAGAGCGCGAGGTTGTTGCCGACGAGGCGGAAGACCTGGCCGGTCACGTGCAGTGCCTGATCGGACGCAAGCCAAACGACCGCGGGAGCCGAATTGCCCGGGTTCATCGCCTCGAACTCGGTGTAGTCCTCAGGGTTCTTGACGTCGATCTTCA
Source organism: Acidimicrobiia bacterium (assembly GCA_035516815.1). GTDB lineage: Bacteria > Actinomycetota > Acidimicrobiia > IMCC26256 > PALSA-610 > PALSA-610. Next base: position 2,126 of record DATJAA010000392.1, read on the forward strand.
TCGCCTGGGCGACCATCCGTGTGGCGCCACCGGGGCCGATGCAGTTGGCGCGGACGCCGTAGCGGCTCAACTCGAGACTCGCGATGATCGTCATCGCCGCGACCGCGGCCTTGGCGCCGCCGTA
>DATJAA010000393.1:0-4212 GCA_035516815.1 Acidimicrobiia bacterium
CGACGCTGTACCACTACTTCCCGTCGAAGCGTGATCTCCTGCGAGCCGCGCTGGCGCGCCGGCGCGCGGCCGACCTGCCTCCCACGCCGTTTCCCGAGGGTCTGGCGGGAAGCGTCGAAGAACGCCTCGGCGCGTTGCTCGACCATCTGTTCGTGGACATGACGGTCGAGGAAGACCTCTGGCGGGCGCTGATCGCCGACGCCATACATGGTGACGACGACGTGCTGCAGCCCCTGCTCGAAACGGCCGACGCGTTCGAGGTCGCCCTCGCATCCTGGCTGCAGGGCCTGTGTCCCGAAGCGCCCGAGCTGCACGATCCCGTCGTCGTGCGGGCGCTTCGTAATGCCGTCATCGGGGTCCTTGTGGAACATCTGCCGCAATCCGCCGGCCGGCGCGCGGCCCTCGAAGGACGCGCGCGCGAACTTGCGCACGTTTTCGCACGGCTTGCGCCCGACAAGCCGACACCGGAACCTGCCGATACGACTTCACAGAATCGAGCCCAGGAGGACTCATGACCGCCCCGGCCGCGCCCTACCAACCGGACGCTCTCGACCCGACCCTCTACGTCCGGGGCGTAGCGCATGACGTCTTCCGGTGGATGCGGGAGAACGACCCGGTCCACTGGGACGAGGACAACGGGATCTGGGTGATCTCGAAGTACGACGACATCTCGTACGTCGAGCGCCAGCCCGAGCTGTTCTGCAGTGGGCAGGGTGTACGTCCCAAGGGCGGCGGCGCCGACGCGCTCTCGATCGTCTCGATGGACGACCCCGAGCACGCGCGGCAGCGGCGCCTCATCTCGCGGGGTTTCACCGGCGCGCGCATCACCGAGCTGATGGACCACATTCGGGAGCTCGCCCGCGGTCTGGTCGACGGCGTCGCGGCGCGCGGGTCATGCGACTTCGTTGACGACATCGCCAAGCCGCTGCCCCTGATCGTCATCGCAGAGATGCTCGGTCTCGCCGTCGAGGACCGGGAGCGGCTCGCGCACTGGTCGGACACGATGATGGCCGGCGAAGGTGCGGACGCCGACGACCCGCGCCAAGCCGCGGCGGGCGAGGCGTGGGCGGAGTACATCACGTACCTCGTCGGCCTGCTCGAGGACCGGCGGGCGCACCCGAAGAACGACCTGATATCGGTGCTCCTGTCCTCAGCCGACGCGGGCGAGATCTCCTTCGACGAAGAGGCGCTGCGCGCCAAGGTCCAAGACGGCGCGTTCGCCGGCAACGAGAACCTCGGCCTCGGCGCCGACGATCTGCTCGCGTTCCTCGTGTTGTTGCTCGTCGCGGGGAACGAGACGACCCGCAACGCGCTGTCCGGGGGCATGCTGGCGCTCTCTCAGTTCCCGACTGAGCGCGCCCGCCTCGCCGGTGACCTGAGCCTCGTCAACAGCGCGACCGAGGAGATCCTCCGCTACGTGTCGCCGGTGATCAGCTTCTCGCGCACCGTTACTCGTGACACGGAGCTGCGCGGTCGCTCACTCGCGGCCGGCTCTGTGGTCCTGAACGTGTACCCGAGCGCCAACCGCGACGCCGATGTGTTCGACGACCCCGACGCCTTCCTCGTCGACCGCTCGCCCAACCTGCATCTCGCGTTCGGGACCGGCCCCCATTTCTGCCTCGGTGCGAACCTCGCGCGTACCGAGATCCGCATACTGCTCGAGGAGCTGTTCACCAGGCTGCCCGACATCCATGTTCCCGACGGCGCGGATGCCGAGCGCGGCGCGAACGCGCTCGTCACGACCATCCAACACCTGCCGGTCGAGTTCACCCGGTCGTAGCGCACGTCACGACGGCGACGGCCGTCGTGCGCGCCGCGCCGACGTCGCACACCTCGACGCGGAGCACGGCTCCGTCGCGGCGCATGCCGACCGTGCGGGCGACGGCGCGGATGGGACCGATACGGTTCGGCGCGAGGTAGTGCAGCACGACGTCGGTCGTCACGCCGCCGCCGGTGACGTGCTCGGCCGCGAGGTCGATCTCGATCGCGTCCGCGTCGCTCATGCGCACGCCGAGCCATTCCGGGACCGGCGGCACCGGACTCGGTCCGGTGGGCGCGCGCGTGTCGAGTGTGAGCGGGCGGTCCCACTGCGGCGGCCCGTTCTGCGGGACGAGGATCGCAGACGTGAGCACGCCACTCGCGACGAGCGTGTCGGCCGCGCCTTCGTCGCGCACTTCTACCGCGGTGACGACGTTGTTGCGCCCGCGCCGGAGCAGGCCCGAGTCGAAGCGGAGGGGTCCGGCCCGGCTCGGCGCGACGATCTGCGCCGCGAGGTTCGTCGACACGACCCATCCGTCGGGGAGCGCGGCGAGCCCGGCATTCAGACCACCAACGCTGTCGATCATCGTGAGCAGCGCGCCGGCGCGCAGGCTTCCGCCTCGACCGAGCAGGTGCGGTGCGACTGCTCCGTGCCCGACGATCCGGAGCTCGTCGAGCTCCTGCATGGTCATGCCCATGTAGCGACTCACGTCGCGACCCGCGTCCGTCGCGTGCGCGTCGCTCATGGGAGGTCGCGGGTCGCCACCGCGTACACGACGGTCATACGGCGGTTCTCGGCGCCGGCGTCAACGAGCTCGACGCGCGCGGTGCCCCTCGCCGCCGCCGCGGCCAGTATGTCGACCGTCGAGCGAACGGGACCGATACGGCCGAAGCCGAGGTACGTGACGTACAGCTCGGTGACGACCACGGGCTCACCGGTGGCCGAACGGAGCGCCGCCTCGGCCGCCACGTCGGCAACCGTCGCGACCACACCACCCTGCATCGCGCCCATCGAGTTGCGCGACCAGTCGATGACGGGCACGTCCACCACGCCGCGCGCGGCATCGCGGACCTCGACACCGAGCTCGTCGAGGAGCGGGCGCGCCAGTCTCGAGTGGGGCATCGCCATTGTCGATGGACTGTCGCGCATGCGGTCGACCTCGGGATTCGAGTCGCGCCGGGGCAGCACTGCGAAGCTCATCGTCGCGATGCCGACATCTTCTTCGCGGTCATCGACGAGCGCGACCTCGATGACGACGGTCGTCCGGCCCGCGCGCAGCACCTGGGCGCGGGCTTCGACCACCGACCCCGGCCGGGCGCAACGTACGACCGAGAGCGTGAGATCGGCGGTCGCGATCCAACCTGGCGCCGCGGCCGTCGCCGCCAGCCCGCCTCCGATCACGTCCACCAGCGTGGCGAGCGCACCGGCGCGTGCCCGGCCGGTATCCGTGCACAGCTCTTCGACGACCGGCATCCATGCCCGGCTGCTCGTGCCGTCGCCGTCGTGATCGAACGAGAACCGGAGGTCGCGCAGGAGATGTTGGTCGGGGGGATAGGCGGCCGTCATGTGGCCCGGGACGGTACCGAATGCGCGCTCAACCGCGCAGTTCGTCGCCCGGTCGCCGCTCCCGGGCCACCTCGACCAGTCCGTTCGCCTCGCGGACTCGGAGCACCGCGACCGTGCCTTTGGGATCGACCCGTCCGAATTCGTTGCGCTTGTACGCGGCGCCGTCCCCGTCGAACGCCCACGCGTGCCCGGCACAGACGAGCTCGTCACCCTGCACGAATCCGTCCGCGAGGTCATGATCGAGATGCGGGCACCATCTCGGCACGCCGCGCACCCGGCCGTCGTGCCCTCGCCAGAGCACGAAGTCGTCGCCGTCGACCTCGACGGCGATCACCTGCCCCGCGGCGACACAAGTGGCCGGCAGTGACACTTCCGTCAATTCGCGGACGCGTCCTCGGGATAATTCGCGAACAGCGCGACGCGCCCGCGCTGGCGCCGCAGGATGTCACGCCACATGCGCTCGGGGGTCGTCGCGAAGACGTCTTCCGGCTTCAGGGAAACGACGAACCACGCCCCTTGTGCGAGCTCGGACTCGAGTTGCCCGGGCGCCCAACCCGCGTAGCCTGCGAACACGCGCAGCGACTTCAGCGCCGCGCCGAGATCGTCGGGATCGTGCGCGAGGTTGACGGTGCCGAGATCGTCGACGATCTCCACGAAGCCGTCGACGTCGCTGCGCCGCCGGCGCGCGAGCGCGATCACCGCATCCGTCGCGACGGGTCCACCGATGAACGCGACGGCCGGCGGCGAGACCAGCTCCCGCCATTCCGGGAAGACGTCGTGCACCGTCGTCGTGCTCGGCCGATTCAAGACGATCCCGAGACCTCCGTCGTCTCCGTGTTCGAGCACCAGCACGACGGTACGGTCGAAGTTGGGGTCGACGAGGGGCG
>DATJAA010000394.1:0-2750 GCA_035516815.1 Acidimicrobiia bacterium
TCCGTCGGGCCGTCGCCGCCGAGAAAGCGCGCGTTCAGCTCGGCGATGGTCGTCTCGTCGACGAACATGAGCGACATCTCGACGTCGGCGCCGTACCGTGCCTCGACCCGTTCGCTGTCCAGAACAAGACGTGCCAGCCGAACCCAGCGCGGAACGTCGACCTCGACCTCGTGCTGCTCGTCGGCGCCGAACACGCTGGGCGACTCGGTGTCGGGCACCGGTGGATCGGCGGTCATTTCTGGTGACGCTCGTAGGCGTCGACGATCTCTTGCACGATGCGATGACGAACCACGTCACGCGAACCGAGCTCGACGAACATCAAGCCGGGGATGCCGTCGAGAACCGCCCGAACCTGCATGAGGCCGGAACGGCCGCGCCCTTCGGGCAGGTCGATCTGGGTGACGTCCCCGGTGACGACGACCTTCGAGCCGAAACCGAGCCGGGTGAGGAACATCTTCATCTGCTCGGGCGTGGTGTTCTGTGCCTCGTCGAGAATGATGAACGAGTCGTTCAACGTGCGGCCGCGCATGTACGCGAGCGGTGCGACCTCGATCGTTCCGCGTTCCATCAGGCGGACGACGACCTCCGGCTCGAGCATGTCGTACAGCGCGTCGTAGAGCGGCCGCAGGTACGGATCGACCTTCTGCATCATGTCGCCCGGCAGGAAGCCGAGCCGCTCCCCTGCCTCCACGGCGGGGCGGGTCAGGATGATGCGATTCACTTCCTTGGCCTGCAGTGCCTGCACGGCGAGCGCGACGGCGAGATAACTCTTCCCCGTTCCAGCGGGCCCGATCGCGAACGTCACCGTGTGGTCGCGCACCGTGTCGACGTATCGCTTCTGCCCCGCGGTCTTCGGGCGGATGGTCTTGCGGCCCCGCACGACCTCGGTAGAGAGCACGTCAGTGGGGCGCTGATCCGCCTTCATCATCTCGATCGAGCGTCCGAGGTTCTCGCGGTCGAGCTCGTGGCCCTGTTCGAGGAGGACGACCATCTCCTCGAACAGCCGGCCGACCCGCTCGACCTCAGTGCCGCTTCCGGTGATGTTGATCTCGTTGCCGCGCACGAGGATCTGCACGTCGAATTCTGCTTCGACCAACCGCAACAATTCGTCGCGCTGACCGAGGAGCCCGACCATGAGATGGTTGCCCGGCACGAGGATCTTGACGGACGCGTCCTGGTTGGTTTGGCCAAGCGCGGAGCTGACGGCGTGCGAACGTGCCAAGGTGCGCGCGAGGGTAGTCGAGCCCGGGGCGACCCGGCTCCGTCCGGTCGGCTAGCCCGCGGACGCGACGGCCCGGAGGCCGAGTTGCTCGAGCCGCGAACCGAGCTCTTCGAGGCTGCGGCCCATGCACGAGGCGAGCACCCGCAGGTCCGAACGCCGGATGGTGAGCATGCGGCCGTTGAAGTCCTGCCGCTCCCGCTGCAGGGAAGTCGCGAATCGATCGAGGATGTGGGCCTCGGGATCGTCGAGCTCGTGCAGACGGACGAGATCGATCGTGAACTTGGTGTTCGAGTCGATCCCGTTGGTGGCGCCGGTCTCGACCAAGCTGATCTCGCCGTCGAGCTCCCGCGGCAGGAGCTGGTCGGCCGGGACCTCGTAGATCTCGGCCAGACGCAGCAGCCGGGGCACCGAGATCGCGCGCTCACCGCGCTCGTATGCACCGAGCACGGATGCTTTGAACTCGAGACTGGAACGAGCCTCCACATCGTGCAGCGACAGACCCTTCTGGCGCCGGATGGCGCGCAACCTCTCGCCGACCCGCGCTCCAGTGTTCGCCACTTGGTGCCCCCTCGCCCGGACTCGAAGTCTGCCTCGCCCGCGTTGCTCGTACCCCGCGTACAGCGCAGGGTGCGGCGCAGCGATGATAACAGCACGCTCCGTGAAAGTCATGCTTCGCATCGCTTCTAACAGCGGTCACTCCGGCCGAGGGGGATGTGCACCCGTCACTCTGGGAGCAATCGCGACGCCTCCCCGACCATGACCGCCACCGCCGCGACGGGCGCCGTCGCGGCCCGCAGAACGTGCACGCCGAGCCGGAGGCGGGGCGCGTTCCCGAGTGTTGCGAGCTCTTCCGGTGCCAGCCCGCCCTCGGGCCCGACCAACACCGTCCAGCCGTCACGACCGGTCGGCGGGCGCGCCAGCTCGCCCGCGCCGACACCGTTGCGGTCGGCGACGACGAGGCCGGGCCGGGCCGCCACCTCGTCGAGCGTTGCCACTTCGTCGACGCGAGGCACGGTGGCGCGCCGGCTCTGCATCGCCGACTCGCGCGCGACCGACCGCAGCCGGCGCACCGCCCGGCCGGCACGGCCGGCGTCCCACCGGACGACGGTGCGGGCGGTGGTGATCGGCGTGACGCGCGCGACCCCGAGCTCGGTGACGGCCGCGACGATGTCGTCGAGACCGCCCTTGGCGAGCGCGACCGCGAGCGACACCGCCGGCGCGGGTTCCGTCGCGACCTCGATGTCCCCGCACGCCTCGAGCACGAGGTACCCGGGCGCGACCTCGCCGACGGCATACGGGCGCCACGCGCCCGAGCCGTCGGCCGCGGTCACCCGCTCTCCCGCGACGAGTCGCCGTACCCGCTGGAGGTGGTGGCCGTCGTCGCCGCTCAGGCGGCACTGTTCCTCGAGCGCATCGACGAACACGTGCGCCACTGCGTCCGCGTCGGCGGGGCCGGGCGCCGGGTGCGCGCTCACGGTTCGCGAATCACGGCTCGTAGGTCACGTCTTGAAAGCAGACCGGATCCGCG
>DATJAA010000395.1:0-6406 GCA_035516815.1 Acidimicrobiia bacterium
CGCCGGCGCGATGAGACCTCCGGTGCCAGGCTCTCGACGATTGATCGCGGTCCAGTGGCGCTGTTCCCGACGTGCCTCGTCGAGTATCAGGAACCGGCGATCGGCAAGGCCGCGGTCGCCGTCTTCGAACGCAACGGGCTCAGCTGCGAGTTGCCCGACGGCCAGGTCTGCTGCGGCATGCCCTGGCTCGATGCGGGCGACCGCGAGCGGTTCCGCCAGGCGGCACAGCGGAACGTGGATGCGCTCTTGCCGGCGGTCGAGGCGGGCCGACCGATCGTTGTGCCGCAGCCCACGTGTGCGTACACGTTGAAGGACGAATATCCGGCCTTCCTCGGTACCGAGGCGGCGCGTAAGGTCGCCGCCGCGACGTTCGACACTTCCGAGTTCCTCATGAATGCGCACCGCGAGCAGAAGCTCGACACGCGTTTCGATGGCCGAATATACGAGTCGATCGTCTGGCACGCCGCGTGCCACTACCGCGCGCAGCAGATCGGGCCCCGCAGCTCACAACTGATGCAGCTGACGGGCGCAAAGGTGCAGATGGTGGAGCGGTGCAGCGCCATGGACGGTACCTGGGGTCTCCGGGCCGAGAACGTCGAGATGGCGCGTCGCGTCGCCAAGCCGCTCATGGAGAAGATCAGCGACTCCGGCGCCGAACTCGTTGCGGGAGACTGCCAGCTGGCCAATGTCGCGATCAGCGAGGGCAGCGGCAAGCGGCCGGTCCACCCGCTGCAGGTCCTTGCGCTTGCCTACGGATTGGACGAATGCGAATGAGGAAGTTGACCGTCGCCGACATCGCCGACATGCGCGCGTATGAGCGCGAACGCGACGATCTTCGCCGCCGGATCATCGAGTTGAAGCGACTGCGCCGCGTCTCGCTCGGACCGATCATGACACTCGTGTTCGAGAACACCGAGACGATGCGTTGGCAGGTGCAGGAGATGGCTCGGGCCGAGCGGATGCTGCGCGACGAGCAGATCGCGCACGAGGTCGAGACCTACAACCAACTCATCCCCGACGCGGGGGAGCTGTCGGCGACAATGATGATCGAGCTGACGTCCGAGGTGGCGCTGCGGGACTGGCTGCCGCGGCTGGTCGGCGTCCACCGGCACATCTCAATCGTCCTTCCCGACGGGAGCCGGGTGACGGGCACGGTCTCGGAAGAAGACGAGCTCCGCCTCACTCGCGACGACGTGACCGCCGCGGTGCACTTCCTCAGATTCCGGTTTGCGCCGTCGGAGATCGAGATGTTCGCGAGCGGGCCGGTGCACGTTGTGGTCGATCATCCCGAATACGACCACGACGTCGTGCTCTCGGCCGAACAGCACGCCGAGTTGCTCGGCGACCTACGCGACACCCCGTAACGCCTCTACGTCGCGACGGCCGGCCTCGCTAGCCTCACGCCCATCCAACTCAACATCAGCGTTCACCGAATCGATCCGGACCTCCCGCTCCCCGGGCGACAGCACGCCGGCGATGCCGGCTACGACCTGCTCGCACGCGTCGACTGCCGACTCGTACCGCGCGGTGGCCGAGCGCTCGTCCCGACGGGAATCGCCATCGCGATTCCCGACGGTTATGCCGGCTTCGTCCAACCACGGTCGGGCCTGGCGATGCGACACGGTGTCACCTGCCTGAACACTCCCGGCTTGATCGACGCCGGATTTCGCGACGAGATCAGTGTGCTCCTCGTGAACCTCGATCCTGATGAGCCGTTCGACGTCTGCCGCGGCGATCGGATCGCGCAGCTCGTCATCCAGCGCGTGCAGGACATCGCCTGGCGCGAGGTCGAGACGCTCGACGGCTCGGGTCGCGGAACAGGCGGTTGGGGTTCGACCGGCCGGCGCTAGGGTCGCCCGATGCACAGTCGCAAGTTCCGTTTCGGCGTCGCCTGCAGCAAGGGACGTTCGCGGCGCGAGTTCACCGAGCTGGCGCGCAAGGTCGAAGCGCTCGGTTTCTCGACGCTGTTCGTACCCGACCATTTCGTCGAACACGACCTCGCGCCCACGGTCGCGCTCGCGCATGCGGCCGCCGTGACGGACCGACTTCGTGTCGGAACGTTCGTTCTCGGCAACGATTACAAGCATCCCGTCGTGTGCGCGCGCGAGATGGCGTCGCTCGACCTGCTCTCCGACGGGCGGCTCGAGCTCGGGATCGGTGCGGGCTGGATGACCGCCGACTACGAGAAGGCCGGTATTCCGCTGGATCCTCCGGGCGTGCGCATCGCGCGCCTGGCCGAGTCGATCACGATCATGAAGGGCCTGTTCGCTCCGGGCCCCTTCACCTTCGAGGGCAAGTACTACCGGGTGACGGAGCTCGACGGCATGCCCAAGCCGGTTCAACAACCCGTGCCGTTCTTCGTCGGGGGCGGCGCACCGAAGATCCTCGGGCTGGCCGCGCGCGAAGCGCAGATCGTCGGGATCAATGCGAACCTGCGGTCGGGCGACGGCGCGTCCCCGGATGCGGCGAAGTCGTTGACGCCTGCGGCGACTGATCAGAAGATCGGGTGGGTGAAAGCCGCCGCCGGCGATCGCTTCGCCGAACTGGAGCTGCAGTCTCTCGTCGGCTTCGTCATGGTCACCGACGACCCGACCCCGATCCTCGAGGGGATCGCGAACGCGTTCGGGGTGTCGGTCGACGACGCGCGGGTCGCACCGCCGTGCCTCGTCGGGAGCGAGGACGGGATCGTCGCCTCGCTCGAGGAGCGACGCGAGCGTTGGCAGATGTCGTATCACGTGATCGACGACAACGCGATCGACGCGTTCGCCCCCGTCGTCGCCCGACTCACGGGGAGGTAGCCCGATGAAACCCTTCCGTTTCGGCGTGACGGTGTCACAAGTGGGTTCGGCGGCGGAATGGCGCGACAAAGCGCGCAAGATCGAAGACCTCGGCTATGCGACGCTCTTCATGCCCGACCATTTCGGCGAGGAGCTCGCGCCACTCCCGGCGATCGCGATGGCCGCCGCGCACACGACCACTCTGCGCATCGGGTCGCTGATGTTCGACAACGACTACAAGCATCCGGCGATCCTCGCCAAGGAGGCCGCGACCATCGACCTGCTCTCCGACGGCCGGCTGGAGCTGGGCATTGGCGCCGGGTGGATGCGCACCGACTACGACCAACTCGGGCTGCCTTACGATCCGCCGGCGGTGCGCGTCGATCGCTTCGAGGAGGCCCTGCACATCATCAAGCAGTGCTTCACCGGCGAGCAGTTCACCTACCACGGCGAGCACTACCGCGTGACCGGCTACGCGTCGTGGCCCAAGCCGGTCCAGCAGCCCGGACCGCCCCTCTTGATCGGCGGCGGTGGTCGGCGCGTGCTTTCGATCGCGGCGCAGAAGGCGAACATCGTCGGCATCAATCCGAACCTGCGCGCCGGTGAGATCGGGCTCGACGCGGCTCGGGACTCGTTGCGCGAACAGACCGACCGGAAAGTGCAGTGGATTCGCGACGCCGCGGGACCGCGCATCGACGACATCGAGATCCAGATGCGCTTCTTCATCACGAGGGTCACGGCCGACCGGATGAAGCTGGCCGAAGCGTTGGCGCCCTCCTTCGGCGTCTCGCCGGAGGAGGCCCTCGAATCCGGAGCCGCGCTCGTCGGCACCGAGGACGAGATCGCGGAGCAGCTACATCGCCGTCGCGCGGAATGGGGGCTCTCGTACGTGGTCATCGGCGACGACAACGTCGACGCGTTCGCGCCGATCGTCGCCAAGCTCGCCGGCACGTAGGCAAGCGCGCGTCACGGCGTCGGCTCCTCAGCCCGGAGTCGTCGTGAACCGTTCCGGTATCCACGAGGCGAGGAGATCGTGCACCTCGGTCGCAGCCTGCGTAAGCAGGTGACCGGCGCCCGGGATCATCACGACCTCGCCGTGCCCGGCCAGCATGTGCACGACGGTGCTCGTTTCCGGCGGCAGGATCTCGTCGTCGGTCCCGTGCACGAGGAGTAGCGGCGTGTCGCGGAGTTCAACCGCGTTCTCGCACCCGGCTGACTGGGTGGCGAGGGTGACGACACCACGACAGTGTGCACCGAGTACGGCTCCCGCTTGAACCGCGACGGCCCCGCCGAAGGAGTGGCCGATGACGACGAAGCCCCGCGCGCCCGTGCGGCTTGCGAGGTCGGCCGCTGCCGCGACGTCGTGCACGCAGCGCGAGAGGTCGTTCGGCTTGCGGTAGCCGACCCGCATGGTCGCGATGCCGTGTTGCGCGGCGAGCTCCACGCCAAGCGTGTGATAGATGCCGCCCGCGGGACCGAGCATGCTTCCCATTCCGCCGCCGCAGGTGACGACGACATTGCGCGCGTCGCGCCGTCCGTGCCACAGGATCGTGAGCAGGCCGCGAAGCGTGTAGATCTCGAGATGGGCGAGGCCGGGTGCAATCTCGACCTCCTCGACCGCGAGTGCCTCGATCAGTTCGAGCGGCGAACGTGGCTCGGCCGCCGTCACAACATCGACTTCAAGAGCGCGCGTGTACGCTCGCGTTCGTCGCGCGCTCCGAAGATCGATGCGACGTACTCGGTGACGCCCGCGTCGGCAAGCGCACGCACTTGCCTTTCGACAGCGGCTTCGTCGCCGACCATCGCGACGTCGGCCGGGCCCTTGGCGCCTTCCCGGTCGAGCATCGCGCGGTACGAGGGAAGGAAGCCGTAGACCTGGAAGTCCTTGGCCGCCCGCTGCCGCGCCTGGTCGATGTCGTTCGTGACGCAAACCGGCAGCGAGGCGACGACGCGAGGTGCGGGCCGACCCGCCGCGGTTGCCGCCGCCGTGATCACCGGAACCGTGTGCTCGGAGAGCGTCGCCGGCCCCGTCATCCACGTCACTGTTCCATCGGCGACGGCGCCGGCCAGCTTCAGCATTTGTGTGCCGAGCGCGGCGACGACGACGGGACACGTCAGCCGCGGCTCGACGCCGATCGCCACTTCCGTGCTGATGGTTTCGCCTTTGAACGAAGCTTTGCCCTCGGTGAGGAGCGGCATGAGCACCGACAGGTACTCGCGCATGTGCCGCACCGGTTTGTCGAACGACAGGCCGAACATGCCCTCGATGACGAGTTGGTGTGACAGCCCGATTCCGAGCACGAAGCGGCCCCCGCTCGCGGCCTGCACAGTGAGCGCCTGTTGTGCCATGGTGAGCGGGTGGCGGCCGTACGTGGGTACGACGCCGGTCTCCAAGGAGATCCGCGGAACCTCGCGCCCGACGACGGCGAGCACACCCATGGCGTCGAGTGCGAAGATCTGGGGCAGCGCGTACGACGCGAACCCGTCGGCCTCAGCGGCTCGCGCGTCCGCGACGACGTCGTCGATGCTGCGACCTGCGGTATCGCCTCCGAAGATGGCAATCTTCATGTCGGGAGGCTATCCGCAGCCCTCGGCGGGCACGAGCGTGGCTTGTATACTGCAGGGCCTACGCGGACGTGGCTCAGCTGGTAGAGCACAACCTTGCCAAGGTTGGGGTCGCGGGTTCGAATCCCGTCGTCCGCTCCAGGAAAGTGCGCAGGTCAGCGGCCCTTTTCCGGGCCGCTGCTTCGCGTTCGGTGTTCGCATTTTTCGACTCAGGCCGCGGACAGGCCGCGAGTTGCGCGCGGCTCGTTTCGAACACGTCGTCGAGCGCGTCGGCAATCGCGGCGCGTGCCTCTGGGAACAGGTGGCCGTATCGGTCGCTCGTCACGCGGATCGAAGAGTGCCCGAGGTGCGTCTTGATCTCTTCGAGGTGACGGCCCGCCGCGATCAATAGCGCCGCGCACGTGTGCCGAAGGTCGTGGAATCGGACGCCCTCGTAGTGCCGCTTGCCGTGCTCGTCTTTCACGATCGCGCCGAGCCCCGTCTTGACGGCCGCGGCCTGGAAGTGTCGCCGCCGCAAGTTGTGATGGTGGACCGGTCCACCTTCAGCGGCGGTGAACAGCCACCCATCAGGCGACGGATACCGGTCGATGTGCTCTTCGAGCACCGTCGCCAAGAAGCCCGGAAGCGTGATGGTCCGTACCCGGCCGGTCTTGGTCGGCCCGACGCGCAGGCCGCCGGCCTCGCTCATCGAGACCGCGACGTCAACGGCACGGGCGACGAGATTCACTCGATCGGTTGTGAGCCCCCATATTGGGAATCGGTCGTGCGAGGGCTCGAAGACCCATCCGCCGGCACCCTCGACGCTACGAACCAACCGCAGCGCGTGACACGAACTCAACCATCAGGGCATCTGTCGCGCGTCGGAAGACTAAGTATTCGGGCGAGGTGCCTTGGGCAGGTCTCCCTTGGCGTCTGTCGTTGCGATCCGATCAGCAAGCGACGTTCAAGCACTGGCCGCCGAGGTTGCTGACCGCGTGGTTACTACCTCCGTCCGTGACGGTGACGTTCGGGCCGGTCGCGGAGGCGTCGATGCCGACCCCGACGTTCAGGATGGCATTGTTGTT
>DATJAA010000396.1:0-2662 GCA_035516815.1 Acidimicrobiia bacterium
TACCTCCGGCGAGAAGACCTCGGCGTGGTGCCCGCCGACATGGTGGCCGACCTGCCCGTCGTCGAGACGACGGCGGCGACGATCGCGAACACGCTGCGAGAGCTGCTCGGGCCACGGCGGGCGGAGCTCCCGGCTCTGGGCGCGCGCAGCCGCCGTTTCGTGGAGCGGTGGCACGATCCCAGGGCGATCGCCGCGCAGATGATCCAGGACTATGCCCGCGTCGTCGGTCGGTCGGCGGGATGAGCCTAGGTTGCCGCTGCTCGAACGAGGCGCTCGTACGTCTCCAGCTGGAGATCGACGATCCGCTCCGAGGAGTGATAGCGCTCGAACCAGTCGCGCGCGGCGACGCCGCGGCCGCCGGCATCCTGCGGATCTTCGACGACCAACCGCATCGCGTCGGCGATCTCGGCCGCTGAGCGCGCCGCGAGGAGTGGGGGCGCCTCGCCGAAGAAGCGGACGTTGATGTCGGTGTCGAGCGCGCTGATGACGCGACGGCCGAGCCCGAGCGCCTCGAACGTGACGGATCCCATCACTCCCATGACGAACTGGTCGATGACGGCGTCGGCGTCGAGATAGGCGCGCCAGAGGTCGGCCTTTCGAAGTGGCGGAGTCCACGCGACCGACTCGACGACCTCGAGCTCGTCGATCAGCTGCTTCGTCTTCACGGCGTCGCGGCCCCAGTCGACGAACATCACGACCGGAGCCAACCCCTCGTCGCGGAGGAGTCGCAGCGCTTCGACGACACGATCGTTTCCCTTCTGCCCCGTCGAAAGCGGGTCCGCCCAGTCGTGTCGAGCGGGGGCGAAGAAGTGCACGCGCTCACCGGCCGGTCGCTTCCGATGCGGGTGCCGCTCGGAGAACGAGAAGATCTTGTCGCTGTCGACCGCATGTGGAAGCGCAACAGTCCGCGCCTGCTCGATGCCGAGCCGCGCTGCCGCGTCGAGATCGTCGGCATTCGTGACGAACACCGTCGGCGCCAGGCGATACCCGAGAGCGGTGATGCGTCCGACCGGATCGTCGGCGAACGGGATGTCGCGGAGCGTGCCGTGTTCGTACGCGGTCCACGACGGGATGCCGGCGGCGAGCGCCATGGCAGGGTACGTCGCATACATCTGCACGACGTCATAGCCCACGAAGACCTCTCGCCACATCGTGCCGAGCTCGAACCACGGGGCGGTGTCGTCTACGCTCAGCTGGTCGGCACGCTCTGGAAAGAACTGACGGAACTGCTCGATCCAGGGCAAAGCTCGTTCAGCGATGGCATCCGTCGCCGTGACGGCTACCGGACGGCCCGACGCGTTCGCTGGGGCATAACGACGCAGTCGTGTCGGCATGAGATGAATCGCAAGCGCCTCGCGAAGCGGCGTTCCGTTCGCACTCGCATGGACCGCGCGCCACAGCCCTCGGAGCTTCCGCGGGAGGAGTCGAAGGAGGCGCTCAATCCGGGCGAGCGCCTCGAGGACCCACGACGGCCCCGGGATGCGTCCGGTGCTCAACATCTGCATCGCCATGGCTCGGGCGCTGCGCGGCGCGTACGTGGCGCGTGTGGCGAGGAACGCCACGCGCACGAACGTCGCCCAGCGAGTGGAGCGGGTGAGAAGCCACCGCTCGAGCCTCAGGCGTCGCCAGGACGAGCGCATCGCCTTCACGTCCTGGGCGGTGCGTGCGACGAGGTACGCGATGCACGTTCTCTGCGGGCCTTGCACGAACCAGGAAGGTCGCTCCCAGTCGCCGAGGCCGACGGACCACCAGTCCGGAAAAAACTCGTCGACGTCTCCGCTGAACGTTGCGTCTTCCCATTCGGGATTGCCCATGATGTGGTAGTAGTCGAACGCCACCACGTCGGCCTCGACGCCGTATCGCCGCTGGATCTTCGCGTTGATGTATGCGTTGTTCGCGATGTTGCCGACATGGAGGACGCGCGGCGGGCGCCCATTCCGTTCCGTGAACTCGCGAACCCACGTCGCCTCCAGGACGCCCACGGTCCTCTCCGTCGCTTGTCAGGCTCGGTGGTTCACGTCGGAATCGTTGTCACCGCTCACCGGTCGGTTCGCGCCGAAGAGCCGCTGAATCTCCAGCGTCGCCGCCTGCAGGTACGCAAGGAACTCGGCGTCGGAAACAGCCTCCACCTCTTCCCGTGCGCGCGCGACCGCCGTGAGGACATCGGTTGGGGCGGCGTAGTTCTTCTCCGCGACGTAGTAGAACATCGAACCACCTCGGTCGGCCAGGCGTGCATCGAGGTGTCGTGCGAGTTGCGCAACGCGGGGGTCGCGGACGCGCGTTACGAAACGCGAGAACGGAAAGCGATGCTCGAAGGTCGTGAGAACAAGGTGTCTCGCTGCGACCTGGCGAAACGCGTCTGCGTCGAACACGTGGTGGTGCTCTCCCAGCGCGGGCTCGGGATACTCACGGCTCCTTGTGAGCCGGTATACGAGGTGGCGGAAGCTCATCACGGCGCCCGAGAACCAGCCGGGACTCGCCGCGAACCCGTTGCCGCCCGGATCGCGACCAACGAGGCGGCCGTGCTCGTCGAGCACGCGCACGATCTCGCTGAAGGCGTCGTCGAGGTGGGAGTCCGGGATGTGGTGGAGCACGGACGACGCGATGACGACGTCGAAGCTTCCGGCCGCGAAGGGCAGGTCGTGAGCTCGTGCCACATGGA
>DATJAA010000397.1:0-5216 GCA_035516815.1 Acidimicrobiia bacterium
CCATTCGGTGAGTGCCTCGCGCTCGACCGGCAGCGCTTCGCCGGCCTCCGCCGACAACACGCTCGCGATCTGGTCGAGCGTCTTGTGGATCGCGGGCGTGATCATGTGCGACGGCGGTTCGCCCGCGAGCTGCACGATGTACTCGCCGAGGTCCGTCTCGACACGCGCGATTCCCGCGTCCTCGAGCGCGTTGCCGAGATCGATCTCTTCGGTTGCCATCGACTTGCTCTTCACGACGGTCTTGACACCGTGCTCGCGGGCGATGCCGAGGACGACGCGCCTGGCTTCGGCCGGGGACGCGGCGCGGTGCACGTGAACGCCGCGGGCCGTCAGGGCGCGCTCGAGCCGGTCGAGCCAGCCGTCGAGGTCGCGGAGGGTCTCGCGACGGATCTCGGCCGCGCGGTCCTTCCAGTCGGGATGCGCGTCGGCGGCTTCGCCCGCGGTCCTGAGCCGGCGATCGAGGTTGTGCAGCGCCTGTTGCAACACCGGATCGCCAACCGCGACCGCCGTGCGGTCGTGGAAGTCGGCGCCCGGCGTGACGATGGCGTGTCCGCGCGGCACGTGATGGCCGCCATCCGCAGTCATCGCGCCGGAAGTCCCGAGGCGAGCAGGTCGGCGATGTGCACCGGTTCCGGCGCGGTCGGGGGCCCGATCTTGGCGCGCCGCCCCGCGAGGTGCATCAGGCACGCGAGGTCGCCGGTCACCAGGTAGCGCGCGGTGGTGGTGGCTGCGTGCCCGAGCTTCGCATCGGCGAGCCGCGTCGCGACCTCGGGGAATCCGAATGAGAACACGCCGCCGAATCCGCAACACGTGTCGGGCTCGGTCATCTCGAGGACGCGCGCACCCGTAGCCTCGATCAACCGGCGCGTCTGGGTACCGAGGCCGAGGTTCCGCAGCCCGTGGCACGCGTCGTGCACCGTGACCGTGGTGTCGAGACGCGCGCCGATGTCGTCGACGCCCAACTCGTCGACGAGGTATTGCGTGAGCTCGAACGTCCGCGCCGCCATCCGCTCCGCATCGGTGCGCCGGTCACCGAGCAAGTGCGGGTAGTGATGGCAGACCATCGCGACGCACGAGCCCGACGGCGCGACGATCGCGTCGAAGCCGCCCCCGTCGAACACATCGAGGTGATGGCGGGCGAGGCGAGCGGCGGCATCCGGTTCGCCGGCCGTGAGGGCCGGCTGCCCGCAGCAGGTCTGCTCGTCGGGGAACACGACCTCGGCGCCCGCGGCCTCGAGCACGCGCACCGTCGCCGCCGCGGTGTCGGGGAAGACCTGGTCGGCCACGCACGTCACGAAGAGGGCGACCTTGGGCATCGATCGACGTTACACGGGCGCGCCCGCGACCCAAACGGCTCGCACAGCAAGCGTTTCCGGGTCGAGTGCGACGAGGTCGGCGCGGGCGCCCGGGGCGACGCGGCCGCGGTCGCGCAGGCCGAGCACGCGGGCGGGGTTCGCGGTGAGGTGGCGAACCGCCGGCGCGAGCGGCACTCCGATCGAGACGACATTGCGCAGCGCGACGTCGAGTGTGAGTGTCGAGCCCGCGAGCGTTCCGTCGGGGAGGTACGCAGCGCCGCCGCGTTCGAGCACAGGAGGCTCGGTCGCGACGGCGTCGGTGACGAGGACTGCGTCCGGGCGGGCGCCGAGCGCGAGCTTCACGAGCGCCGGGTGCACGTGGACGAAGTCGGCGATCAGCGAGGGCACGAGCCGGGCGTCGTCCAGGGCCGCGCCCGCCAGACCCGGCGCGCGGTGGTGGAGCGGACCCATACCGTTGAACAGGTGTGTCACCATCCGCGCTCCGGCATCCGCCGCCGCGCATGCACCTTCGAACGAGACCGTCGAGTGCCCGAGTGCGACCACCACGCCGCGACCGGCGAGCAGGCGCGTGCAAACGAGATGATCTGGATCGGCCTCCGGTGCGAGTGTGACGACGCGCACGAGGTCTCCGAACGCGTCGAGCACATGATTCACGAAGCCGAAGTCGGCGGGTCGCAACACGTCGGGCGGGTGCGCGCCGGGCGCGCCACCGAGGAAGGGCCCCTCGAGATGCACACCCAGGACGGCCTGCGGACGCGCGGCACGGACGCGCGCGGCGCGAGTGAGCATCTCGTCGTACGTATCGAGCGGCGCGCTGCAGATCGTCAACAGCAACCCGGTGGTACCGAGGTGGGCGAGGACGTCGAGGGTGCGGACGATCTCGTCGACCGGTGCGTGCGCGAAGTCAACCGAGGTCCGGCCGTTCACCTGGAGGTCGAGGAACCCGGGCGCGAGGAGCGCATCACCCAGATCGAGCGCGCCGGGCGCGGCGGCTCCGGAACCGGTCGCCACGACCCGACCATCGGCGATGCTGACCCAGGCGGGGCTCGCTGATTGGCCGCCCTCGCCGTTGAGTATGCGGGCGCACTGCAGCGTCAGCGACTGCGGGATTCCTTCCAGAGCGCCCACCGGAGCCTGCACAGACCGCGCAGCGTACGCGGCACCCGGGAGAGGAACGAGCTGCGCGCCGGCCGCAACTCCCGAACGTCGACCGGGATCTCGGCCGTCCGCAGACCCGCGCGCTCCACCCGCAGGATCAGCTCGGTGTCGAAGAGGTCCTGGCCAAACGTGCTCACTCTGGCGTACGGCTCTACCGCGGCCCGGCGCATCGCCTTGATCCCGTGAGTATCGGAGACGCGCAACCCGAATACCAGGCGCAGGATCGTGCTGAACACGTTCGTGGCGAGCTTGCGCACCGGATCGCGTGTGTCGGTGGAGCCGGCCGCCCGCTTCGAACCCACGACGATGGCCGGCCCACCGTCGGCCAGGACCTGCGACACCGCGGCCTCGAGGAAGTCGAGGTCGAAATAGTCCGTGTCGAAATTCACGACCGCGTCGCCTGTCGCTCCGAGCAGGCCCGCGCGCAGCGCCTTGCCGTAGTCGGCTTCGTCGCGGTGCTCGACGCGCAGCTCGGAGATTCCCACCGCGAGCTCCTGTGCGATGTCGAGCGTCGCGTCCGTCGAGCCGTTCTCGACGACGAGCAGCTCGAAGCGCTCGCCGCGGGCGCGCAGCCCGTCGACGACGCTTTTCACGGACGCGGCAAGGATCTCAGCCTCGTTGAAGGCCGGCATGACGACCGACACGCGCGGCGCGGTCATGCCAGGCGGCGATCGGAGAAGGGGAGCGTGTCACCGGCTCGGATGCGAGTGGCCGACGGTCCCTGTTGCGCGGTGACGACCTCACCGGCTACGACAAACGATCCGTCTTCGTCGATGGTTTGCTCCTCGCCGTCGACGAAGACACGAAGCGGCGCGCCGGCCGCCCCGGTCCGCCACGCGTCGTACGTGCGGAGCGCGAGGCGGCAGAGGACGTCGATCGCGTTCGCGTCCTCGCGGACCGCGGCGGCGGCGTCGAGCGCCGGGGCGCCGTCGGCCATCTGGACCACAGGTGTGTAGACGGAGAAACGGGGGCCGAACACGACCGTCTCATCGGTTCGTGAGCCCTTCCACGAGAACAGAACGAGAAACGCCGTGTGCATGGCCGGCTCGGGGTCGGTGGCGGCGACCCGGCCGACACCCTCCACGACCTGCGCCACCGGTCGCGCTGCCTGGATGAGCCGCAGTGCCGCGAGCCCGGCCTCGGCCGCGGTCCGGGCCGCGGCCGCCCACTGCGCGACTTCGGCGGAGAGGTGATCCGCGGCCGGAGCGTTCTCGGGGAAATCCCTGCACACACCGCGCGCGAGATCCAGCTCGGCGCGGAGCCCGGCAGCCGCGGCAATCCAGTCGGGCCCGGCCAGACAATCCTCCAGCTGCCGAACCCGTCGTGAGAGGTCGAGCGTGTCGGGCGCGGCGATCGGACTGTCGGAGCAGGCCCGTGCCAGCGCGCCCAGCGATGCCGCGCGGTTGCCGCCGACGTCACCGATCGCGCGCGCCCAGGATGCGTCGGAGTCGTAACCGTCGGGATCGGAGAGGAAATCCATCGCGGTGCCGAGCGCGATCTGCGACGCGCGCGCCTGCGTCATGGGATTGCAGAGCACGCCACTCACGACGCCGACGAGGTCGGGCTCGCGGCCGCGATAGGGGCCGAGATGCAGCGACCCGGTCATGAGTGCGTCGTTCACCGGATAGTTGTCCCAGACGATCACGCGGCGATCGCCGAGCGCGCGAGTCCACCTGCGTGCGTCGGCGGCACGTAGTTCGGGAGAGCACACCGTCGGCCCGGTCCACATGACGTCGACGTCGGATGGCATACCGGAACCGAGCTCGGCGAGATACGGCGAGGGCCGGGTGCCGACATACTCCGTCGGGCACATCGTGAGCGCGGCGCCGTCGAGCGCGCCATGCAACCACGCGACGAGCGCGGCCTGCCGCGTCGCGAGCTCGCGCTGCATCGGGATGTCGTCGAGGAGCAGCAGGAACCACTCGACGCCCGCTTCTCGCAGCGGACCCAGCTTGCGCAAGAGCGCGTCACGGTCGGCGGGCGACTCGTAGTCGATGTCGAGCCCTGGAGAGATCGCGAAGCCGAAGCGCACACCGTGCGTGTCCGCGTGCTCCGCGAGCTCACGGAACCGGTCGCGCTCGGCGGGCTCGTACTGGACCCGCCATTCCGAGCGGTGGCGTACGTCGTCCTTCGGCGCGTACGCGTACGCATTCATTGCACGCGCCGCGAGGAAGGAGATGACTTCCAGGCGCGCGTCGTGCGTCCACGGAGGGCCGTAGAAGCCTTCGACGACGCCGCGCACGGCGAACGAGCGCAGCACGGGCGCGACACTACCGGCGCCACGTACGCTCCCACCCATGAACACACCGCTCGACGCCATCGCCGTCCACGCGCAGAACATGCCCGAAAAGGTCGCGGTCGTGGTCGACGCGAGCGGTGGCGCCACCGCCTCGACGACCACGTTCGCCGAGCTCAACATGTTGGTGAACCGTCTCGGCAACGGTCTGCTCGCGGCGGGTGCGCACTCGGGCGACCGGCTCGTGTGGTGCGGCCCGAACTCGCTCGAGGTGATCGCGACGATCCACGCGGCCCGCAAGTGCAACCTCGTCGCCGTACCGCTTTCATACCGATTCAACGCAGAGGAAATGCAGTATGTGATCGACAACTCCGACGCGACGGTCGTCGTCGTGGACGCGGAGGAGGCGTCGCTCGTCGCGTCGGTGCGCGACCAGCTCCCGAAGGTGCACACCGTTGTCGTATTCGGCGGCCCCGTCCCGGACGCAAGCGGCTTCCGCGGCTGGG
>DATJAA010000398.1:0-11216 GCA_035516815.1 Acidimicrobiia bacterium
CCGATCGTGCTGCGCGCGGTGACTTCCGACGATGCGATGACCGCCGACTGGGCCCGGCTCCCGTACGAGGTGCTCGAGCGGGTCTCGTCACGGATCATCAACGAGGTGCCGGGCGTGAACCGCGTCGCGTACGACATCACCTCGAAGCCCCCCGGCACGATCGAGTGGGAGTAACTCCCTCCTGCCCGGGTTGGGAGTCGGGTCCGCCGCCGGTGGAGAATGTCCTGAGCACGACGTGAGAAAGAGGAGCACGCGATGGGCGCCACACTGAACCAGACGGCACGGGAACTGGTTGCACCCGGCAAAGGGATCCTCGCCGCCGACGAGAGCAGCGGCACGATCAAGAAGCGTTTCGATTCGATCGGCTGCGAGTCGACCGAGGACCGCCGCCGCGCGTACCGCGAGATGTTGTTCACGACCGCGGGCGCGGCCGACTACGTGAGCGGTGTGATCCTGTTCGACGAGACGATCCGCCAGAGCGCGTCCGACGGCCGGCCGCTGCCGAAGATTCTCGAGGGGCAGGGGATCATCCCCGGCATCAAAGTCGACAAAGGCACGACGAAGCTTGCGAAGTCGCCCGACGAGCTCGTCACCGACGGCCTCGACGGATTGCGCGAGCGTCTGGTCGAATACCGCGGATTGGGAGCGCGCTTCGCAAAGTGGCGCGCCGTCATCAACATCGGCCCGCACATTCCTTCGCGCCTCTGCCTCGACGTGAACACGCACGCGCTGGCGCGTTACGCGGCGCTCTGCCAGGAGGAGGACATCGTCCCGATCGTCGAGCCCGAAGTCCTGATGGACGGCGACCACTCCATCGAACGTTGCTACCAGGTCACGTGCGACACGCTGCACCGGTTATTCGGCGCGTTGTACGACCAGCGCGTCGATCTCGAAGGCACGCTGCTGAAGCCGAACATGGTCATACCCGGCAAGGGCCACTCGACCTACCCGGTGTCGCCCGATACCGTCGCCGACGCGACGATCTCGTGTTTCCGGATGACGGTTCCGGCCGCGGTGCCCGGCATCGTGTTCCTCTCGGGCGGCCAAGGCGACGAAGAGGCCACCGCGAACCTCAACGCGATGAACGCGAAGGGACCACATCCCTGGCAGCTGTCGTTCTCGTACGGTCGCGCGCTGCAGGCCCCGTCGCTGAAGGCTTGGAAAGGCGACGACGCGAACATCACCGCGGGCCAGGCCGCGTACAAGCACCGTGCGCATATGAACAGCCTGGCCCGGTCGGGTTCGTACACGGCCGACGCCGAACGGGCGGCTTCGTAGGAGCGCGGGCTCGGGGCCGGGCGCCTGCGGTCCGCGGCTCGTGCGCGCGCTGGTGCAGCGAGTCACGGAGGCATGCGTTCGGGTCGACGGCGAGGTCGTCGGCGCGATCGGGCCCGGCCTCTGCGTCCTGGTTGGTGTGACGCATGACGACGCGCCTGCAGATGCCGGCAAGCTGGCGTCGAAGGTCGCGCACCTCCGGGTCTTCGACGACGACGGTGGCGCGATGAACCGCTCGCTCCTCGACACTGGTGGCGCCGCGCTGGTGGTAAGCCAGTTCACGTTGTACGGCAACACGGCGCGCGGCCGCCGGCCTAGCTGGGTCGCCGCGGCGCGGCCCGACCACGCCGAGCCGTTGGTCGACGTGTTCGCACGCGAGCTCGCCGGCTTCGGAGTGCCGGTCGCGACGGGGAGGTTCCGGGCCGACATGGAGGTAGCGCTGGTGAACGACGGTCCGGTGACGCTGATGCTCGAAGTCCCCGAGCGCGGACCGACACGCGTGTAATTCGGCCCCGGTACGATGCAGGGACTCATGGTGGACACGGAGCCCGCCGTCCCGGCGCGCGGACGGAGCCTGGATCTCTCGGGGCTGAATCCGGCCCAGTACGAAGCCGTGACCTTGCCGGCCGGTCCGGTGCTGGTGATCGCGGGCGCGGGGTCGGGCAAGACGCGGGTGCTGACTCATCGGCTCGCCTTCCTCGTCGCCGAGCTCGGTGCATCGCCCTTCGAGATCCTCGCGATCACGTTCACGAACAAGGCCGCCGGCGAGATGCGCGACCGGGTCGCCCAGCTCGTCGGACCCGTTGGCCACCGGATGTGGGTGTCGACGTTCCACGCGGCGTGCTCGCGCATCTTGCGGCGGGAGGCGTCGCTGCTCGGCTACCGGTCGAGCTTCACGATCTACGACCAGGCGGACGCGACGCGGCTCACCGATTGGGTGCGGCGCGATCTGAACCTCGACCCGAAGCGGTTCCCGGGCCGCCAGCTGCACGGCCAGATCAGCGCGCTGAAGAACGAGCTGATCCTTCCGGCGGAGTACGCCGCGCAAGCGGTCGGTCCCGCGGAGCGGCGGGTGGCGGAGGTCTACACCGAGTATCAGCGCCGGCTGGCGGAGGCGTCGGCCGTCGACTTCGACGATCTCCTAGTGCTCACCGTGCGCCTGTTCCGCGAGTACCCCGAGGCCTTGTTCCGGTACCAGCAGCGGTTCCGGCACGTGCTCGTCGACGAGTTCCAGGACACCAACGCGGCCCAATGGGAGATCGTGCGCCTGCTCGCCGAGGAGCACCGCAGCATCATGGTGGTCGGCGACGACGCGCAGAGCGTCTACAGGTTCCGCGGCGCCGACTTCCGCAATCTGTTGAAGTTCGAGGACGCCTTCCCCGACGCGACGATCGTCGTACTCGATCAGAATTACCGGTCGACGCAACGCATTCTCGAGGCCGCGAACGCGGTGATCTCGAACAACGCCTCGACCCGCAAGAAGCACCTGTGGACCGACAAGGGTCCCGGCGAGCAGATCGTGCGCTACCAGGGGGACGACGAGCACGACGAGGCGATGTTCGTCGTGCGTGAGGTGCACCGTCTCGTCGACTCCGGCGACTACCGGCACGGCGACATTGCGGTCTTCTACCGGACCAACGCACAGAGTCGCGTGCTCGAAGAGTCCTTGGTCCGCGCGGGCGTGCCCTATCGCGTGTTCGGCGGTGTGAAATTCTACGACCGGCGTGAGATCAAGGACGCGCTCGCGTATCTGCGCGCGCTGGTGAATCCCGACGACGAAGTGTCGTGGAAACGGGTGGTGAACACGCCTCGCCGCGGTGTGGGAGACACCTCGATCGCCAAGCTCGACGCGTACGCGCAGGGTGCGGGTGTCACGTTCCGCGAGGCGGCCAGCGCGGCGGCCGCGGCGGGGGTCTCCGGCAAGGCGCTCGGCGGTTTGCGCGACCTCCTCGATCTGATGGCGGAGGTCGAGACTGCCGCGGACGGGGGTGTGGGTGCGACGCTCGAGGCGGTGCTCACGCGAAGTGGCTACCTCGCCGAGCTGGAAGCCGAGCGTTCGGTCGAGTCGCACGGACGCCTCGAGAACTTGCAGGAGCTGGTGGGATCGGCGCGTTTGTTCGATGATCAGGTCGAGAGCGGCGACATCGGAGGTCTGGCCGCGATCGGCGGTGTCGGCGTGGGAGAAGGTGCGAGCGCAGCGGGCGATCGTCCGGACGGGCTCGCACGCGTGCAGGCGTTTCTCGAAGCGATCTCGCTCGTCACCGATCTCGACGAGAACGATCCGGAGTCGAGCTCGGTCACGCTGATGACGCTGCACTCGGCCAAAGGCCTGGAGTTCCCGGTCGTGTTCCTGATCGGCCTGGAGGACGGCGTCTTCCCGCACGTCCGCAGCCTCGGCGATCCCGACGAGCTCGAAGAGGAACGCCGCCTTTGCTACGTCGGGCTCACGCGCGCGGAGGAGCGGTTGTACCTGTGTCACGCGTGGAGCCGCATGATGTTCGGCTCGACCGACTACCGGCCGCCGAGCCGATTCTTCGACGAGATACCCGTCGAGCTGATATCGGCTACCGAGGACACGCCGGGGCGGGCCCGGCGCGCGGGGGGCGCGGGGCGAACGGGCGCGGGCGGCGGTGGCTTCGGCGTGCACCGTGACGCGGTCGTTGCGGCCGCGATGCGGCGCGACAACGCCGCCCCCTCGGGCTCGCGCGGCGCCGAACAGCTCGGGCTGCGGGTCGGCGACGACGTGCACCACGACAAGTTCGGTGACGGCGTGATCGTCGACCTCACCGGTACCGGCGACAAGGCAGAGGCCCGGGTGCGCTTTCGCGACGTCGGGGAGAAGACGTTGCTTCTTTCGTGGGCGCCGCTCGTACGCGTGTGAGCGCGGTCAACCTGTCGTCGGCGTTGGCGAACTCGTAGCGGTCGAAGTCGGGCTGCCGGTCGACGTGAGATCGACGATCAGGGCGTCGGTCGTGCCGATCGTCTGAATGCTGACCGGGTATTGCAAGAGCGTCGAGGCCTCGACGGAGTTGCCGTTGCACACCCAGCGCGTGCCCCGGTCTCGGAGGTTGACCATGCAGCCCGACGGCTGACGGACCCGGTACGCGACGATGGTGCCGTCCTCGAGCGCGAGCCAGAAGCCGCACGTCGCGCCGCCCGTGACGAATGTCGGGCCCTGGGTGTCGAGGCGGTCGCGGATGTCGCTGGCCTTGCCGAGGTCGAGCTGCCCGCAGGTCGGGTTGTTGGAGCCCGAAGAGGTGGCGATGAGCATCCCGCCGGCGATGAACAGCCCCGCCAGGATGACCGCGACGGTCGCCGAGGCGATGAGCTTGATGTCCGAGCTGCGGGCGCGAGAGGAGGCCACCGGAGGTCCTTGGCTATGGTGAGCCGATGCTGCGACGCTACCGCGTCGTCATCGCCAAACCCGGGCTGGACGGGCACGACAGGGGGGCCAAGGTGATCGCACGGGCCCTGCGTGACGCCGGGTTCGAGGTCGTTTACACGGGCCTGTTCCAGACGGCCGAGCTGGTGGCGGAGGCGGCGTTGCAAGAGGATGCCGACGCCGTCGGACTGTCGGTGCTCTCGGGCGCACACATGACTCTGATCCCCCGGATCATGGACGAATTGCGCGCCCGTGACCTCGACGACGTGGTGGTGTTCGCAGGCGGGATCATCCCCGAAGAAGATCGCCCGGCGCTCGTCGCGGCCGGCGTCGCCGCGGTGTTCACACCCGGCGCGCCCCTCGGCGAGATCGTCGATTGGCTCGAGACCACTCTCGATTCGCACACTTCACTCGAACGTACGCAGGAGTAGTTCGTGGATCTCTTCGAATATCAGGGAAAACAATTGTTCGCGCGTTACGGCATTCCGGTGTCGGCGGGCGACGTGGCCGAAACGGTCGACGAGGCGGTGCGCGCGGCCGACGCAGCCGGGTATCCCGTCGTGGTCAAGGCGCAGGTGCAGGTGGGCGGGCGCGGCAAGGCGGGCGGCATTCAGCTCGCGGCGAACGCGGACGAGGTGCGCACCCACGCGGGGCACATTCTCGGGATGGACATCAAGGGCCACGTCGTGCAGCGCGTATGGGTCGAGCACGCGTCCGACATCGCGGAGGAGTACTACGCGTCCTTCACGCTCGACCGGAGTGCGAAGAAGTATCTCGGTATGTTGAGCGCGCAGGGTGGTGTCGAGATCGAGACGGTCGCGGAGGAGAACCCCGACGCAATTGCCCGGTTGACGATCGATCCGGTCGATGAACTGACGGAAGCTGCCTGCCGGGCCTGGGTCGAGCAGGCGAAGTTGAATCCGGCCGCGACCGCGGGCGCGGTCGACATCCTGATGAAGTTGTATCGCGCGTACGTCGACGGCGACGCCGATCTCGTCGAGATCAATCCGCTCATCCTGACACCCGACGGCAAGGTGCATGCGCTCGACGCGAAGGTGTCGCTCGACGAGAACGCGCGGTTCCGCCATCCGGAATGGGACGAACTGGTCGGCCTGGAGAAGACGGACGCGCGCGAATTCGAGGCGGCCGAGAAGGGGCTGCAGTACGTGGGTCTTGACGGCACCGTGGGAGTGATCGCCAACGGCGCCGGGCTCGCGATGGCGACGTGCGACATCGTGCACGAGGTCGGGGGACGGCCCGCGAACTTCCTCGACATCGGCGGCGGCGCGAGCGCGCAGGTGATGGCGAACGCGCTAGAGGTGATCAACAACGATCCTTCGGTGCGGTCGATCTTCATCAACATATTCGGTGGGATCACCAAGGGTGAAGAGGTCGCGAACGGCATCGTGCAGGCACTCGATCAGGTGTCGATCGTGTCGCCGATCGTGATTCGCCTCGACGGGACGAATGCGGAAGAGGGTCGCGCGATCTTGTCCGCCTACGAGTCCGACCGGCTCGTGAGCAGACCGACGATGGTGGAGGCCGCCCGGACGGCCGTGGAGATGGCGGAGGCGCGGTCGTGAGCATCCTGGTGAATTCCGAGACGAAAGTGATCGTTCAGGGCATCACGGGCGGTCAAGGCCGCTTCTACGCGCTGCGCAACCGCGCCTACGGCACCAAGGTGGTCGGAGGGGTCAGTCCGAAGAAGGCCGGTACGGAAGTCGAGGGCATTCCGGTCTTCGCTTCGGTGGCGGACGCGGTGCAGGAGACCGGAGCGACGGCGTCGATGGTGATCGTGCCCGCACCCGGGGCCGCGGGCGCGGTGCTCGAGGCGGCGGAAGCCGGGATCGAGCTGATCGTCGCGGTGACCGAAGGGATCCCGGTTCACGACGAAGCCCGCTTCTACAACAACGTGCAGCGTGACTTTCCGTCGTCGCGCATCCTCGGGCCGAACTGCCCGGGCCTGTTGACGGTCGGCGAATGCAACATCGGGTTCATACCCGCCGAGGTCGCCAAGCCGGGCGGGCCGGTCGGTATCGTCTCCCGCTCGGGCACCCTCACCTACCAGGCGTTGAACGAGCTCGCCCAAAAGGGAATCGGCGTCACGACGTGTGTCGGCATCGGCGGCGATCCTGTGCCGGGGACGAGCTTCATCGACTGTCTCTCGTTGTTCGAGTCCGATCCCGACACCAAGGCCGTGATCATGTTCGGAGAGATCGGCGGGAGCGCGGAGGAGGAGGCGGCCGACTTCATTCGCACCAAGATGTCGAAACCGGTCGTCAGCTACATCGCCGGGGTCACGGCGCCGCCCGGCAAGAAGATGGGCCACGCCGGCGCGATCGTCTCGGGCTCCAAGGGCACCGCCCAGGCGAAGATGGAGGTCCTCGAGGCCGCCGGCGTTCGTGTCGCCACGAATCCGACCGCGGCCGGCGAGCTCATGGCCGACGTACTCCGCGCGTTGTAGCGGGATCGCCCCGAGACGACGCCGCGTACCGGGATTGAGCTGGTCGACTCGATATATCCCGCGGTCGACTCGGCGGGCGCGCCCTTTGAGGTGCTCGTAGCCGAGCGCGTCGGCGAGGCGCTTGACCGGATGCCGCGATGCGATTGCGTATCCGTTCAGGTGCAGCTCGCGGTGGAGCTCGACGAGCGTCATCGGCCGGTCATTGCGGGCGAGAATCGCGAGGGCGACGGACCGCAGATCCTTGCCTTGAAGCGGACGCGCCGTTCGCGCCGCCGGAGGGATGGGCGGCGGGCCGCCCCGGTGCGTGAGACGAAAGCCGTGGACGATGTCCTTCGGATCGACGGCGGGCCACATGACGATGCGCATCTCGGCCAGCTTGGTGCGGACCACACCGAGCTGGCCGGCGAGGTCACGCTGTTGGGCGTCGAGCTCGGCGGCCTGCTCGAGCAGCGCCGCGCACTCGGCGTGGAAGGCTGCGAACTCGCCCGGCCCGTGCGGGACGCGTCGGTAGCGGGTCGGATAGCGAATGGCGGACATGGGGACTTCCCGGCGGTGTCGTGATGGTGCGGGGAAGCTCAGACGAGTCGCAGCGAAACCTAGTCGGCGCCTGCGCCATGTTCCCCTGACGCGTTGTTTCCCGGCTCCGCCCCGACCACCTCCTCGCGCCCGCCTCGCGCCCGTGTGGCCGCGCTGGCTCCGGAACCCGTGTTGAAGATTCTCGCGAAGAATCTTCAACACGGTTTGTGGGAGCGGGGTGGGCGGCGCGTAATGCCCGAAGGAGGAAGGGTTTCGGAGTCGGTACCACGCGCCGTCTCACGGCCGTCGAGCGGCGGAGTGGTCGTCGCCGGGCCGCGTCACCCAAGCGGTGGCGCGCTTCCCCGTTCCTGTATGCGCAGGATGGCCCCGATCAGGAGTGCGATGGCCGCCAGCAGCATCAGATAGAGCCCGATCCCTCGATCCAGGCCGCGATCCTGGATGAGGAACGCGATCATCATGATCGTCGCTTGTCCGGCCAGAATCAGATGGACCTGGTTCCAGCTGAAACCGAGCACGCTCCCGGGCATGCTCACCTGTGGTGCAAATGCGACGAGTGCCACGTGCAGCGCCATGACCACGCCCAGCAGCGCAGGGATCGTCGCGATCAGGAAGTAGTGGCTGCTCCAGGCGCTGAATGAGTGCGTCCCGCCGCCTATGTGGATGCCGCCTTCGTCGAAGGACGGCAGCGAGATCTTGTCGAACGCGAGAAAAGATGCGATGAGAATGACCACGCCCGCGATCAGGATGGTGAGGTTCCCAGCGGAGAGCTTGACCTTGTCCATGAGTATTCCTCAGCCGATCGCGCCGGTGCCGCGTTCGCGTTGCAGGAGCACTGCCCCTACGACGAGTGCGATGCCGCCCACGATCTCGAACCATTCGCCGATCTGTTTGTCGCCGTAGTCGGTCATCAGGAAGCCGATCGCCATCAGCGCCGCCATCGATCCCAGTGCGAGTTGGATCTGCTCCCACGTGAACCCGGCGACCGACCTCGGCAGCTTGACCGACGCGAACCGGGTCAGCACGATCTGCAGCGCCATCAACAGTCCATACAGCGGGAGCAGCGTGGCGATCGGGAAGAACGGCGACTGCCAGGAGTTGCGGGAACCGCCGAAGTGGAGAAAGGAGAAGATAAGCATGACCGCGCCGGCGACCATGATCGTGATCTCCCCGGGCGTAGGAGATTGCGAATCGACCATGAAATGCTCCCTCGTGTAAAGGAAAGTGAAACACCTTTCGGCTCGCGAGCAGGGGATTTCGGCGCGAAAGCCGCCCGCGAGGACGAGGGATAGGGTGGCCTTGCATGCGTGTCGGCGTCCTCGCATCGGGCAGTGGGACCATCCTCGAAGCCTTACTGGCCCGCAACCTGCCCATCGTCGTCGTCGTGGCGGATCGGCGCTGTGGTGCCCTCGAGATCGCGAGCCGCAACGGCGTCGGAGCCGAGCTCGTCGAGCGCGTCGATTTCGGTCCGACCTTCGATCGGGTCGCCTACACGCACGACGTCGTCGACGTGCTGCAGCGTCACGCCGTCGACCTCGTTGCCATCGCCGGCTTCGGCACGATCCTGTCGAAACCCTTCGTCGACGCCTACGCGGGACGGGCCGTCAACACCCATCCGGCGCTGCTCCCGTCGTTCAAAGGCTGGCACGCCGTTCGTGACGCGCTCGAGTTCGGCGTCAAGGTGACGGGACCGACGGTGCACCTCGTCACCGAAGACGTCGATTCGGGCCCGATCCTCGCCCAAGAGGCGGTGCCGGTCCTCGACGACGACACCGAAGCTTCCCTGCACGAACGGATCAAGGAGGTGGAGCGCCGGTTGTACCCGGACGTGATCGCCGAGCTCGTCGCACAAGAGACCGGGGCAAAACCATGACCACTCGCACGCGCGTGAAGCGAGCCCTCGTTTCCGTCTACGACAAGACGGGATTGATCGATTTCGCCAAGGGACTTCATGAGCTCGGCGTCGAGATCGTTTCATCGGGTAATACGTCCACCGCGCTCGAAGCGGCCGGGATCCCGGTCACGACGGTCGAACAGGTCACCGGCTCGCCCGAGATGCTCGACGGACGCGTCAAGACGCTGCACCCCAAGATTCACGGGGGCCTGCTCGCGGATCTCGGTCGCGAAGGCCACCGTCGCGACCTCGACCTCCACGGCATTCTCCCGTTCGAGCTCGTCGTTTCGAACCTCTACCCGTTCCAGGACCGGCCCAGCATCGAGACCATCGACATCGGCGGGCCCGCGATGACGAGAGCCGCGGCCAAGAACCACGAGTGGGTCACGATCGTCACGCATCCCGAGCAGTACGGGCCGTTGCTGACCGAACTGCGCGCCAACGACGGCACCGTGGGTGCGGAGACGCGCCGAGTATTCGCACTCGCCGCATTCGCGCGCACGGCCGCGTACGACGCGGCGATCGTGCAGTGGCTGCAGGAAGACGAGGTCCTGCCGGCGCATCTCGTCGTCGCGCTCGAACGTGCCGACGAGGCACTCCGCTACGGCGAGAATCCGCATCAGCAGGCCGCGCGTTACCGCCGCGCGGGAGTGACGAGCTTCTGGGACGGCACGAAACAGCATGCCGGTCTCGCGCTGTCGTACCTGAACTATTACGACGCCGACGCGGCATGGAGGCTTGTGCACGACCTCGGCGTCGGTCCGGCGTGCGCGATCATCAAGCACGCCAACCCGTGTGGCGTCGCGTTGAACGACTCGCTTGCCGACGCGTATCAACGAGCGCTCGAGTGCGACGAACGATCCGCGTTCGGCGGGATCATCGCGCTCAACCGACCGATCGACCCGCCCACGGCGGAACGGATGATCGCCGGACCGCAGGCCGACGTGGTCATTGCGCCGGGGTACGCGCCGGGAACGGTCGAGGCGTTGCAGAAGAAGCGCAAGAACACCCGTGTCCTCGAGGCCCCGCAGCCAGGTAAAGACCCCCTGGATTTCCGCCAGATCTCGGGCGGCTTCCTCGTCCAGGACGCGCACCACTTCGCGTCGACCCGCAACGACTGGCGCGTCGTCACGAAGGCGGCGCCGACGCCGGAACAGTGGCGCGACCTGGAGCTGGCGTGGCGCATCTGCGGGCACGTGAAATCGAACGCCGTCGTGCTCGTCAAGGACGGCCAGGCGGTCGGCATCGGCGCCGGCCAGCAGAACCGCGTCGAATCGGGAGAGATCGCCGCCAAGAAGGCCGCGGGCCGCGCGAAGGGCGGCGCGGCGGCGAGCGACGCCTTCTACCCGTTCGAGGACGGCGTGGAGGCCGCGGCCGCGGCGGGTGTCGCCGCCGTCATTCAACCCGGAGGATCCATGCGCGACGAGCATGTGATCGCGCGCGCCGACGAACTCGATCTCGCAATGGTGTTCACCGGCGAACGTCACTTCCTCCACTGATGAGTGCGACGATTCTGGACGGGAACGCGCTGCTCGAGTCGGTCAAGGACGACCTGCGCACCCGCATCAAGCGCCTCGGTGAGCGGGGGATCACGCCCGGGCTCGGCACGATTCTCGTCGGCGACGACCCGCCGAGCCACGCGTACGTCCGTCTGAAGCGGGAGGACT
>DATJAA010000399.1:0-11373 GCA_035516815.1 Acidimicrobiia bacterium
GGCCCGGCGATCTGGGCCCGGCGCAACCCGAGGGCGCGTTGCTCGGCCGTCCCGGTCCGAATGTCGGCTTCGCGTACACGCTCGCGCAGCGCGCCAAGGACCGGTTGCGGCTGGGGCCGTTCGAGCACGCCCACGACGCGACCGCCGTCATCGCCGAGATCGCCGGCAAGCGCGCCGCGTCGTTCGGTCGCGCCCCCACGATCGGCGACGTCGATTTCGCCGTTGCACTGCTGGGCTACGACGGCACTGCCTCCGAGCCGTTCGTGAAGACCCGTACCGCGGCGGTGTACGAGTCGGGGCACGACTACCGCCGGCGCCGCGCGGTCGTCGATGCGGTTCCCGACGAGCTGCTGCGGCTACGGCCCGCGCAGGCCGCGAGCGAGATCGAGGCATGGCGCGCGTCGATGGCCGCGCCCGCGGTATCCGGTTAACCCACCGCGGAAAGGTCTCGGGTTGAGCGGCTTCACACTTTCGGATGACCTAAAGGAGCTCCGCACCTCGGTACGGCGACTCGCGGACGACAAGGTCGCGCCCAATGCCGCGCGCGCCGACGAGCGCGAGGAGTACCCCTGGGATTCGTGGAACGCGTGGCGCGACGCGGGGTTCGCCGGTCTCGCGTTTCCAGAGGAGTTCGGCGGTCAGGGAGCCGGTTTCCTCGCGCACGCGATCTGCGTTGAGGAAGTGGCGCGGGTGTGCGCGTCCTCGTCCCTCTTCACGTTCATCTCGAAGCTGGGCATGACGCCCGTGATCGACCACGGCGGCGAAGCCTTGAAGCGGAAGTACGTCCCCCGGGTCGCGAGCGGTGAATGCCAGGCCTCTTACTGCCTCTCGGAGGCCGACGCCGGAAGCGACGCCGCGGGTATGCGCACGCGGGCCGTCCGCGACGGCGATCACTATGTGCTCAACGGTCGCAAGCTGTGGATCACGAACGCAGGCGTGAGCGACTTCTACACCGTGTTCGCCAAGACCGATCCGGATGCCGGGCACCGCGGCATCAGCTGTTTCGTGGTGGACAAGGGCTTCCCCGGATTCTCGGTGTCGAAGCTCGAACACAAAATGGGTGTCCGCGGTTCGCCGACCGGCGAGGTCGTGCTCGACGACTGCATCGTTCCGGCCGAGAACCTCATCGGCGAGCCCGGCCAGGGATTCGCGTACGCCATGGGGGCGCTCGATCGGTCGCGGCCGCTCGTCGGCGCGCAAGCGCTGGGGATCGCGCAGGGCGCGCTCGACCTGGCGACCTCGTATGTGCACGAGCGCAAGCAGTTCGGCCGCGAGATCGCACAGTTCCAGGGTCTTCAGTTCATGCTGGCCGACATGGCGACGGCCGTGGACGCCAGCCGCCTGCTCGTCTACCGCGCGTGCGCGCTGCTCGACGACGGCCTCGGCGGAACGCCGGTCACGGCGAGCGCGTCGTCGATGGCGAAGCTCTTTGCTTCGGACACGGCGATGCGAGTAGCGACCGACTGCGTACAGCTCCTCGGCGGCGTCGGGTACACGAAGGACTTTCCCGCGGAACGGTTCATGCGCGACGCGAAAATCACCCAGATCTACGAGGGCACGAACCAGATCCAGCGCGTCGTCATCGCCAAGCACCTCCTCGGCGGCTGACGCGTGCGCCGCGACGCGAGCCCGCTGGCAGCGGTGCGCGTGGCCACTCCTGACGGCATGCGCCGGCCGTAGACTCGCGATCTCGATGAGCCAGGTTCGCCTCCGCTTCTCGCCCGCGCCGACCGGCTTCTTGCACATCGGCAGCGTGCGTACGGCCCTCTACAACTGGTTGCACGCCCGGCACGTCGGCGGCACGTTCGTGCTCCGGATCGAGGACACCGACGTGGCGCGCTCGACACAGGAGTCCGTCGACCAGATCCAATCGGTGATGCATTGGCTGGGTCTCGAGTGGGACGAGGGTCCGTACCTGCAGAGCGCACGCTTCGACGCGTACCTCGGCGCCGCTCGCCGCATCGTCGACGCCGGCGGCGCGTACGAGTGCTTCTGCACCGAAACGGAGGTTCGGGAGCGCAGCGAAGCAGCGATGCGCGAGGGCCGTGCTCCCGGTTACGACGGGCGTTGCCGCGAGCTCACCGCGGCCGAGCGGGCGGAACGGACAGCCGAAGGGCGCGCCGCGTCGATCCGGTTCCGGACGCCGGACGAGGGTCGCAGCACATTCACGGATCTCATCCGGGGCGAGGTGAGCGTCGAATGGTCGACGATCTCCGACTTCGTGATCGTCCGCTCGAACGGCACGCCGGTCTTCTTCCTCGCGAACGCGGTCGACGACCTCGAGATGGGCATCACCCACGTGCTGCGCGGCGAGGATCTCATCGACTCGACGCACCGTGTCCTCGCGCTCCGACGAGCGCTCGGCCGAGACGACACGCCCGTGTACGCGCACATGCCGCTGATCCTGGGCCCCGGTGGAGCGAAGCTGTCGAAGCGTCACGGAGCGGTCTCGGTGGAGGAGTACCGCGAGGCCGGCTTCCTGCCGTCCGCGCTCCTCAACTATCTTGCGCTGTTGGGCTGGGGTCCCGAAGACGGCCGCGAGGTCCTCACACCCGCCGAGCTCATCGCCGAGTTCGAGCTCGAACGGGTGAACTCATCGCCGGCGACGTTCGATGCCAGGAAGCTCGAGTGGCTGAACGGCGAGCACATCCGAGCGATGCCGCTGGCCGAGCTCGTCTCGGCCGTTCTGCCGTTCGCACGCGCCCGCTACGCAACCCGCCTGGACATCCCGCGCTTCGAGAAGGCGGTGAGCCTGGCGCAACTCCGGGCGACGACGCTCGCGCAGATCGCAGACCAGATGGCGTTCCTCTTCACCGCCGACCACGACCTGGAGATCGATGCGTCCTCCTGGGAGAAACTGGAAAGTGTCGAGCGGGCCGCCGATGTGCTCGACGCGGTCATCGGCTTCGTCGAGGAGTGTCCCTGGACGGACGAGATTGATCCCCGCGCGGTGATCGAGATGCTCGGGGTCAAGCCGGGCAAGGTGATGCACGTCATATACACGGCGGTCGAGGGCCGCAGTCAGGGGCTGCCGATCTTCGCCGCGATCTCGATGCTCGGGCGAGAGTCGTCCCTGTACCGGCTGCGCGCCGCCCGGGCCCGCCTGTGAGACGGTACTTCAGGATCGTGTTACGCCTCACGCTGGCGTTCTTCGTCGTGACGTTCGCGTATCTCTGCGTCGTGTTCGTACAGGTGTGGCTGGCGGCGCGACGCGACGACGCCCGGCCCGCCGACGCGATCATCGTCTTGGGCGCGGCGGAGTTCAACGGGCGCCCGTCCAAGATCCTCGCGGCGCGGCTCGATCACGCGATCGACCTCTACCGGCGGAGGATCGCACCAGTTGTCGTCGTCACCGGGGGCAAAGAGCCGGGTGATCGCTTCACCGAAGCCGGCGTCGCGGCGGAGTATCTGCACGAGCACGACATACCCGACAGCGCGATTCTGCGCGAGACGACCGGGCGTTCGTCGTGGCAGTCGCTCGCGGCGGCGGCACGGTTCTTGAAGGCCCGACATCTGACGAGCGTGGTCCTCGTCTCCGATCCGTATCACTCCGCGCGTATCGAGGACGTCGCGCACGACGTCGGTTTGAAAGCGGCGACGTCTCCGACGCGGACGAGCCCGATCAAGGGTGCCGGGGAATGGCGCCGCTTCGTGACCGAGACGATCCGCGTCGGCGCGGGTCGGATCTTCGGGTACGGGCGCCTCGACCGGCACCGCCAGGTCGAGAAGCTCGTACCCGGCCTGGCTACAATGTGGCCTCCGTTGTGGCGGCCGTTTCGGTCTTCCGACCGGCCCCGCACGGTCACCCATTCGGGGGTGGTGTAATCGGCAACACGACAGGTTCTGGCCCTGTTATTGGGGGTTCGAGTCCTCCCCCCCGAGCTCGCCTTCGACCTTGCCCCGTTCGTCTAGCGGCCCAGGACGCCAGGTTCTCATCCTGGTAACACGGGTTCAAATCCCGTACGGGGTGCCATGTGGCCCGAGCAAATGCGCTCGGGCCACAACTCTTTTCCAAATTGTTTCCCGCCGCCGATCGTCACGCTGTGCGCGCAATACACGGACTCTTGCGCACGGCGTGGCGCGTCGCATCCCGACGCATGACGGCACGCGCGCGTGGTCTCGGCGGGCATTTGCAACGGTGCCGATACCGCGGCGCGACACGCTATTGCATGACGCGGATCTCGTTGCCGCGCACGATCAACGTGCACGGCAGTCCAACGAGTAACAACGGATCACGCGTTACAAAACTGCTGGTCACGACGCTGACGACGTCTCCTTTCGAATCACCAGACGTGATGGTGCACTCGAGCACGGTCGCGTCACCGCGTTGTTCGGCGTCGAGGATGAACGCGTCGTAGGAGCCGTCGCGAAGCGTATTCATGGCTGCAATGCGTGCGACGGCGCGCGTCGCCACGTGTCGTCACACGAAACCTCATGCGCATCCGCATGCGTCCGATGATCTTCGCGTGAGTCGCGCAACGAGTGGTGGATGTCACGCGCGTACGGTGACAAATGCTTGACGTTCGTGTGTGAATCAGTTCTCATAACAGCCAACACACACGCGCTGCGTGGAGGTTTACGTGAACAAAGGTGAACTCGTCGACGCGATCGCGTCCGACGCGAATCTCAGCAAGACGGATGCCGAGAGCGCGCTCAACGCGTTCATCAACGCCGTGCAGTCCGCGGTCACCGCGGGCGAGAAGGTGACGCTTCCCGGCTTCGGAACGTTCGCGCCTGCACTGCGCAAGGCTCGGACCGGAATGGATCCACGCACGCGCGAACCGGTGCAGATCCCCGAGCGTAAGAGCGCAAAGTTCTCCGTGGGCTCGAAGTTCAAGGCCCAGGTACAAGGTTCCTGATCGCGTAGGGCGTGGGGTCGCACTCCCTCGCGCACCGAATGACCAAACGAAGTTCGAACTTCCCCGAGTGAGAGCTCTCAGGAAAGGTGGTGACCGTGCCTCCGGCTAAAAAGGCAACGAAGAGAAGGGCTGCCAAGAAGGCTCCGGCCAAGCGCAAGGCCGCGAAGAAGGCGCCCGCGAAGCGGAAGGCCGTCAAGCGCAAGGCAGCCAAGAAGGCTCCCGCCAAGCGCAAGGCAGCCAAGAAGGCTCCGGCCAAGCGCAAGGCGGCGAAGAAGACCGTCAAGCGCAAGGCAGCCAAGAAGGCTCCGGCCAAGCGCAAGGCAGTCAAGAAGAAGGCGGCTGCTCCGGCCAAGAAGCGTCGTCGCAAGGCGACGAAGAAGGCTGCGAAGAAGGCTCCCGCGAAGCGTGCCGTGCGTCGCACGACGCGCAAGCGCACCGCGAAGAAGAAATAACTTCGCTGCAGACGTACGAAGCAGGGACCCGGACATCCGGGTCCCTGCTTCGCGTTCGCGTAGGGACGGTCCTCAGAGGTCGTCGACGCGTGCGAACGACTCGGCTGCTCGCACGCCGGCGCGGAGCCCCTCGGTGCGTGCTTCCGCGCGCAGCCTCTCGGCGAACGCGGCGCGTTCCGCCTCCGGCGACGCGTCAATGGCCATCGTCGATCGCCACTGGCTGCGGTGTGCGAGCAAGGCGTCGATCTTGCGGTCGACGAAACCCTGGACGTCTTCGACGTGGTCGACACGGCCGGGCTCGAAATACAGCAGAGTCGTCGGCCGGTGCGGCGCATCGCCTTGCTCCGGAAAGAAATGCGGGTCGCGCGCCGCCACGATCGCCGAGGTCACGAGTAGGCCGGCGTGGTGATGGTCCGGATGGATCCGGTAGGGCCGCCACGGGTCGTGGCCGAGCACGACCTCGGGGCGCGTCCGGCGGATGACGCGGCACAGCATCGCACGAGCCGGCCCGTCGCTTTCCAGCTCGCCGTCGACGGAGCGCAGGAACTCGACGGCGCCGGCGCCGAGGATCGCGGCCGCGTCCCGCTGTTCGTCCTCTCGCCTCGCGACCAGCTGTGGGAGATCGGCGCCGGGGTCCCAGGTTCCCTTGGATCCGTCGGTGCATACGCACATCGTGATGTGCGCGCCCGCGTCCGCCCATTTCGCGAGCGTCGCACCACAGCCGAACTCGATGTCGTCTGCGTGCGCGCCGACCGCGAGCGCACGTCTCGGTACCTCGAGGTCGACCCCCACTGTCATGGCGCCGTCGTGCGCCGGCGAGCCTCGAGGGCGGCGAGGTCGTCGGCCACGTCGACGTCGAATCCGAGCGCGGAGTCGCGCACGATCCGAACCGCGAGCGAGTGCCGGCGCGCCTCGTCCGCGTGCCGCGACGCCGAGCCCGGTCCGTAGGCGAAACGGAACGGCACTTCGACCGGCAACGACAGTACGGGCGTGCCGTCGTCGCGATGGTCGGGGACGATGACGGCGACGGCCGCGCCGCCGTCGCCGATGACGCCTTCGAAGGAACGGGCCAGCGGCAGATCAGCGTGCGCGACCGTGTACCGCGTGAATCCGCGGTCGAGGGCCCAGGCTCGTCCCGCGCCGGCGGCCCCGTCGAGCGAGCCGGGGTCGTCGATGAGATCGAGGCCGAGCGACCGGGCCCACGCGACGACCTCGGGGGCGCTCGTCACGACGGCGACCGGAATTGCGCCCGCAGCCTCGACGACTCGCGTCGCCATCGATCGCGCGAGCTCCTCACGTTCGGACTCGGTCAGCACTGTGGCCAGCCGCGCCTTGGCGACGATGAAGGAACGGAGCGGGACGACGATCCCGACGTCGGTCCCCACGTCGGTCCCCACGTCGGTCCGCACGTCGGTCCGCACGTCGGTCCGCACGTCGATCCCCGCACCGGCTCGGAAGCGACTCGCCATTTGCAACGTATGCTACCGACCGTGGACGCGGTGTATCCCGCCGCCAGGGCGGTGTTCTGGCCGGGATTGCGCTATGGCCTGCGCTGGACGATCGAGGGCGCGTCCAACATCCCCGCGCAGGGACCGACGATATTGGCGAGCAACCACGTGTCGTACCTCGATCCGCTCACGCTCGCGTACGTCGCCGACACGCGCGGGCGCCGGGTCCGTTTCCTCGCCAAGTCGGAGCTGTTCGAGAGCCACGCGCTCGGTGCACTCCTGCGCAGCGCGCACCAGATTCCGGTCTCTCGCGGGTCCGCCGACTCGGCCGGTGCCCTGTCGGCGGCGCTCGACGCGCTCCGCGGCGGCGAGTGCGTCGCGGTCTTTCCCGAGGGCACGATCTCGCAGGATTTCGAGCCGATGCGGGGTAAGTCGGGGACGGCGAGGCTCGCGCAAGCCTCCGGGATCCCTATCGTGCCCGTCGGGCTCTGGGGCTCGCACCGTCTGCTGACGAAGGGCCGCAAGCCGCATGTCGAGTGGGGCGTGGCCCAGGTCGCGGTCGTCGGTGCCGCGGTCGACATCGCCGAGGGTGAGCGCGTGCGAGACGCGACCTTGCGCATCATGGACGCGATCACCGGGTGCGTCGCGCGGGCGCGTGAGATCTACCCGCAACGGCCGGCGGCCGCGGGCGACCAGTGGTGGTGGCGCGACCCCGAGACGGCCACCGCACACCGGAGACCGGCGTGACGCGAGTCGCGGTGATCGGCGCCGGATCCTGGGGGACGACCGTCGCCGCGATCGCGGCCGCCAACGTGACGACCACGCTGTGGGCGCGCCGCTCCGAGCTCGCCGAATGCATTCGTGACCGGCACGAGAATCCGGCTTACCTCCCGGGCATCACGCTCCCCGAGCGGTTGCACGCGACCGCTTCGCTCGACGAAGCCTGCTCGTCGGCCGACGTCGTCGTGCTCGGCGTACCTTCGCACGGCCTCCGAGCGGTGCTCGGGGACGCCCGTGCGTTCGTCGGCCCCGGCGTGCCCGTCGTCAGTCTGGCGAAGGGCATCGAGCAGGAGACGCTCGCGCGCATGACGGAGGTCGCCGCCGACGTGCTCGCCGGACACGACACCTCTCGAATCGGCGTACTCACCGGACCGAACCTCGCGCGCGAGGTCGCGGCAGGGCAACCGACGGCGTCGGTGGTGGCCATGACCGACGCGACCGTCGCCCAGGAGCTGCAACGGCTCTTCTTCGCGCCGACCTTACGCGTCTACACCAACCCCGACGTCATCGGTTGCGAGACCGCGGGTGCGTTGAAGAACGTGATCGCGATCGGCGCGGGTATCGCCGACGGGCTCGGATACGGCGACAACACGAAGGCGGCGCTGATGACGCGCGGGCTCGCGGAGCTCGCCCGGCTCGGGGTCGCGCTCGGCGGCGATCCGCTGACGTTCGCAGGACTCGCCGGGATGGGCGACCTGATCGCCACGTGCAGCAGTCCCCAGAGCCGCAATCGCCACGTCGGTTCCGAGCTCGGCAGGGGCCGTAAGCTCGACGACGTCGTCAGCGAGATGAACATGGTCGCCGAAGGCGTGAAGACGACGGCCGCTGTCCTCCAGCTCGCGGCCCGTCACGACGTCGAGATGCCGCTCGCCTCGTTCGTGTACCGGATCCTGTACGAGGGCGCGCGGCCCGCCGATCTCGTCTCCGAGCTGATGCTCCGCAAGGCCAAGCCCGAGTTGCACGGCATGCGGTGACGGTGTCCCGATGATCGGTGTCGGAACACTCGCGGGGCTCGACGCGACGGTCGACGACGACGGCACGGTCCACCGCGGCGCGATCGGTCTCGGTTGGCGGGTGCGAACGGCGGACGAGTGGCTCATCCCGGCGCGCGATGGCGCGGTTCGTCAGTCACGGCCGTTCGCCGCACCGATCGCGCACACGGCGTTTCGCATCTCCGGCGGAGATGCCGTACAGCGCGTGTACGCGCTCGGCGAGTCGGATGCCGCGGTGGTCGTCGTGGAAGTCGAAAACGATTCACCGAACGCGATCGCGGTCGGTTTCTCTGTCGAGACCTCCGGCCGGGTGACAATCGACGACGACGGCGCGCGCGTCGACGGCGCGCCCGCGGTGACGTTCCCGCGGCGCCCGGGCGCGGTCGAACCGGATGGCCTCGCGGTGTTCCCGGTGCCCCATCGCACGAGCGTGCGCGTCGCGCTGTCACCGCGGTCCGGCGTGGACCTGCGGCGGCTCGGTGGCGCCGACGCAGTACGGCGGGCCTGGGATCGCGTGCTCGACCGGGGGTTGCGCACCGAGCTTCCCGAACCGTTGCAGTCGCAGGTCGACGCGGCCCGGGCCGATCTCCTGCTTGCCGCACCGTCGGCCGACGCGTTCGTCGCGCTCGAGTCCTGGGGCTTCGACGACCGGGCGGTCGAGGTGTGGGAACGGCTCGGGATCCGGAGCCGGCGCGCGACCAAACGTGCCCGCGGCGACGAGCTGCTCGCCCGGACCCGGGCCGCGCTCGTGCGCGAGGAGCGCGGCACGGTAGAGCT
This sequence comes from Acidimicrobiia bacterium, assembly GCA_035516815.1. Classification (GTDB taxonomy): domain Bacteria; phylum Actinomycetota; class Acidimicrobiia; order IMCC26256; family PALSA-610; genus PALSA-610. The sequence goes on from DATJAA010000399.1 coordinate 9,309, forward strand.
GCTCCCCGGCTTCCCGAGTGCCTGGCTCGGAGAACGCCTCGCCGCGCACGACATACCGGTGCAGCACGGGTCGTGCTCGTTCGCGCTGCGCTGGCACGGTGCGCGGCCCGCCCTCTTGTGGGAAGTGCCGGCGGGCGCGACGGTACGGGCACCCGCGCTCGATCCTTCGTGGTCGTCGAACGAGGCCGCGGGGGAGACGCTGCTCGCCGAGCCACCCACGTCGCTGCTCGCGATGGGGGAAGCGACATCGGTCTCGGGCCGCGCCATCGACGCGCCCGATCAGTTCTCGTGACCGAGCCGGATCAGTTCGCGTGAACGAGCACCTCGAGGACCTCGTCGCCGCGGGTCTCTACGACCCGGCCGATCCTTCCGCGGCGGAACGTCTCGAGCTGTTCACCTTCTTGCTCGACGAGATGGGGGCTTCGATACCCGAGCTCGTGCAAGCCGACGAGCAGGGTGGCCTGCTCAGCTTCGCCGCGTTCCGCACGCTCCGGATCGGCCGGGAGGGTTTGACCTTCCGCGATGCTGCCGAACGGGCCGAGATCGATCCCGACGTCGCGTTGGTGCTGTGGCGCGGCGCCGGATTGGCCGAGCCACGCCCCTTCGAGCGGCGCTTCGGCCCTCAGGACGTCGCGACGTTCCGCTTGTTCCGGTTGCTGAGCGAATTCCTGGCCGAGGATCAGGTTCTGCAGCTGATGCGCACGCTGGGAGAGGCCGTCGGCCGGGTCGCCGAAGCCGAGGTCGCGCTCCTGCGTTCGAACATCGAGGCGCCCCTTGCCCGGCAACGGAAGTACGTCGACGTCGCGCGCACTTACCAAGCCGTCGCGGACACCGTATTCCCGCAGATCAGTGAAGTGATCGAGTCGATGCACCGCCACCACCTGCAAGCCATCGGGCGGCGGTACAGCGATGTCGGCGCGCCGACCACCGCGCTCAACGTCGTGCAGCTGGCGGTCGGTTTCGCCGATCTCGCCGGCTACACCGGACTGTGGCAGGAGCTTCGGCCCGAGCATCTCGCGGTCATGCTCGACCGCTTCGAAGCGACGACCGGCGACGTGATCACGGCCGCCGGGGCGAATGTCGTCAAGCGGATCGGCGACGCGGTCATGTTCGTGACGAACGCTCCGGGCGTCGGTTGCTCGCTCGCACTCGATCTGCTCGAAGCCTGCGCGGCGGCTCAGCTGCCCAAGTTGCGTGTCGGCATCGCGTTCGGCGACGTGATGGTTCGCCAGGGCGACTTCTATGGCCCGACGGTCAACCTGGCCGCGCGCTTGGTGTCCGCGGCCGACGCCGGGACGGCCCTGACCGACGAGGAGATGAAGCAGCGACTCGAACGCGTCCGGGGCGGCTATGCCTTCGTGGCCGCCGGGCGCTTCGACCTGGCCGGGTTCGTCGAGCCGGTGTCGGCGTTTCAGCTCCTCCGGCCTTGACTCGCCGCTACGGTCGGCCCGCAAGCTGCAAGGTGGCGATCTCGAACGGCCGCAGCTCAACCGCCCCTTCGAAGGACGACATCGGCTGGCCGCGCAGGTCGACGACGAAGCCACGCGCCGGCAGCCCCTCGTACTCGACCGTGACCGGCCCCGAGCCGGACGCGGTCCGGAAGACGCGTACCACAAGACCGCCGGGCACTCGTTGCACTGCGGACACTTCGGCGCCGTCGACGCGCAGCGCCGAGCCGCTCGCCGCGCGCCTCGCGCCGGAGCGACGGGCGACCCGGGTGCGTTCGAACGGCACCAAGAACGCGTCGGCGGCTCCGTAACATCCGCCCGCCCGCCAGTCGCCCTCGTGCACGAGGACCGCGTATTCGGCGAGCTGAGCGCCCGGCAGCTGCGGCCCGGCGAGGAGGTCGAGCGGGCCGGCCGGGTTAGGGCGCAGCCGAGGTTCGCTGCGCGACAGGTAGCCGACCGCGCGCAGGAGAGTCAGGGCGAGGCCGCGTCCGTCGTCGACGACCTCGTACTCGAGCAGCCCGTCGTGGATCAGCGCGAGCCCGACCTCGCCGTCGGAGGCGTCGACGAAGCGACGGCTAGGGAACGTCGGGAGCCCGAACTCGTGCACCCCGCCCTCG
>DATJAA010000400.1:0-18457 GCA_035516815.1 Acidimicrobiia bacterium
ACCCGTGTCGCGCGCATCGCGAATGGTCGCGTCGACATCGACGTGGAAGCCGATCAGACCCGGTTGGACGGTGAACTGATCACCCCCGGCATGGGCGCGGATGGAGGTCGTCTCCAAACGTGCGGCGAGACGCTCGATCGCGTCCCGCGCGGTGCCGTCCTTCTTGCCGCCGACCATTACGCCGTCGATGCGGACGCCCGGGAGCACCGAGCCCGAGTACCACGAGTGCTCGGCAAACGACGCGAGAGCAAACAGCGCGGCGACACCGATGATGATCCCGCCCGCAAGGAACAGCAGACGTCGGCTGCGCGCGCGATTGGACACTGCTGCCGTCGCCATCGCCCGGCCAGGCTACCGAAGGTGAAGAATGGTCCAATGCGCGAGGAACTCCGCCGTCTGCTCACCGAGCTCGGCGCGTCGGACGATGAGATCGACCGAGCCGCGGAGCGCGGGTGGCTTCCCTTGTTGGCGTTCGAGCGCGCGCTCCTTCCGGGTAAGCGGGAGTACGACCTCGTCAGGCTGGCGGCTGTCGCGGGAATCACTGAGGAGTTCGCGCGCCGGTTGTGGCGCGCGGTCGGCTTCCCCGACGTCCCGGCCGACCTCGCGGTTTTCACGGAGCGCGACGTTGCCGCCGCGCGCCTCGCGTTCTCGCAGGCACCGGCGCACGAAGTCGAGGAGGGCACGCTGTTGCAGCAGATACGGGTGATCAGCGGGGCACTCGCCCGGGTGGCCGCCGTGGAGGCGTCGGGGTTCAGCGCGGAGCTCGATCAGTTGCACGCGTCGGGCCGAGCGGACGACGACATCGCGCTCGCCGTGCTATCGGACAACCGGCTCGCCGAGGCGGGGATGCTCATCGATTACGTGCACCGGCTCCAGCTCCGGGCGGCCGTCTGGCGCCGGGCGGTGCTCACGGCGGAGCCGGACATCGCGGTCGCAGTCGGCTTTGCGGATCTGGCCGGCTATACCGAGCTCAGCGCGCGCCTCGATCCGGCGTCGCTGTCGGAGCTGGTGGCGCGGTGGGAAGGTGTCGCCTACGACACGATTGCCGCGCACGGCGCGCGCGTCGTCAAGACGATCGGTGACGAGGTGATGTTCGTCGGCCTCACCCGCGAGACGGTGGTCGCCGCACTTGCGCTCCGGGATGCCGCGCTGGACGAGGGGTTGCCCGCGCTTCGCGTCGGGCTCGCGGCCGGCGCGGTCGTCGCCCTGGACGGCGACTACTTCGGGCCCGTCGTAAACCTCGCGAGCCGTCTCACGGAGCTCGCCCGGCCGGGCGAACTGCTCGCGCCGGCCGAGCTGCACCAAGAGCTCCTCGCGGACGGCCGGGATGGCGTGCGAGGAGTTTCCCGGGGAGTGCTGCAGGTCCGCAGCGTGGGCCCGGTGGAGGTCTTTGCCCTCGAGCACAGCGGGTAGCGTGCGCGGGGTGACTGCGGAACGCCTGAGCCTGCTCCAGGTCCACGCCCATCCCGACGACGAGGCCTCGAAGGGCGCGGGTACCACCGCCAAATACGCGGCGGAGGGTGTGCAAAACGTCCTGGTGTGCTGCACCGGTGGCGAGGCGGGCGACATCTTGAACCCCGCGGTCGAGCATCCCGGATCGCCCGAGGCAATGTACGAGCTCCGCATGGCGGAACTGCACGAGAGCGTGCGGATCCTCGGCTACGGCTCGCTCCGCTTGCTCGGATACCGCGACAGCGGGATGCCCGACGCCGACGACAATGCGCGCGCCGACAACTTCGCGAACGCGCCGCTCGACGAGGCCGTGGGCCGGCTCGTCGAGATCATCCGGGACGAGCGGCCGCAGGTGATCATCACCTATCGAGAGGATCGCTCGTTCTACCCGCACCCCGACCACATCCGGGTTCACGAGATCTCGCTCCCGGCCTTCGATCTCGCGGGCGATCCGGAGGCCTATCCCGAGGCCGGGGAGCCGTGGCAGCCACTAAAGCTCTACTACGTGTCGTGGTCGATCGCGCGGGTGAAGGCGCTCCACGAGGCGTACCTCGCCCGCGGCGAGGAGAGTGCGTACGCCTCTTGGTTCGATCGCGGATTCGACAAGGAGCGCACCGACGATTTCACGACCCTCATCGACGTCGGCGACTATCTCGCCAAGCGCAGGGCGGCGCTCTTGGCGCACCGCACGCAGGTCGATCCGGAAGGCCATTGGATGCGGCTGCCGGACGACGTCGTGCGCGAGGTATTCCCTTGGGAGGAGTACACGCTCGCCCGCTCGCTCGTCGACACCAAGGTGCCCGAAGGCGAGTACGAGGACGACCTCTTCGCGGGTGTGCGCGAGCGCGTCGAGCAGCAATAGGCGGCTTCGATGATGGCGATGGGGCGATGATCGTCGAGTTCGTGATCGCGGCCGGCAAGAAAGAGCACGCGCGGAGCTGGGCGCGTCTCGACGACGGCGCCATCGCGGCGCGCGGCGACGGCGCGCCGACCGATCCGGCCGACGTGACCTTCACGGCGTCACCCGCCGACGCGCAGGCCCTACACGATGGCACCCTCGACCTCTCGGTCGGGTTCATGCGCGGTCAGGTGAAGATGGCCGGCGATTTCGGAGCGTTGCTGCGACTCCTCCCGCTCACCGGCGGCTCGGCGCCGCCGGTCGCGGTGGCCGAGATGCTTCCCGCCTGACTCACCCCGCCGAACGGTCCCAGCCGGCGACGACGCCGGCGGCATGGAGCTCCGCGCGCCGGTCGGCGATGCCGAGCTCGCGCAAGATGTCGTCGGTGTGCTCACCCAGCATCGGGGCGGGGCCACCGAGTGGCGGGCGGGTCCCGCCGAACTCGGCCGGATGGCGCGGCTGGCGGAGCCGGCCGGCAGTGGGGTGTCGCGAGTCCTCGAACAACCCGATCGCGCGTGCGTGCGGGTCGGCGGCGAGCTCGCGGGGCGTCAGCACGACGCCGCAAGGGACGTTGTGCGCCTCGAGCTCGCCGATGGCGTCGGCGGTGCTCATATGCGTGGCGGCCTCGTAGCACCGGCTCATGATCTCGCCGACGAGCTCGCGGTGTTGCGCCCGTTCGACGATGGTCGCGACCCGCGGATCGTCGTAGCCGTTGACGCCGAAGGCGCGGCACATGCCCGCGAAGTCGGCATCCGAGGTCGGGGTGCAGATACCCCAGCCGTCACGGAAACGGAACGGCCGGAAGTTCTGCACGAAGCTGGACGGCTGGGAGCGGTCGGCGTCCTGCAGCACCTCGTTCCCCGCGGCGTCGGCCCAGAGGAACGACACCACCGCGTCGAGCATCGCGAGACGTATGTGTGTTCCGTCGCCGGAGCGCTCCCGTGCGAGCAGCGCCGCGGTGATCGCTTGTGCCGCGTACAAGGCAGTGACCTTGTCGGCGGCGGTCTGGTTCAAGAACCGCGGCTCACCCGACTGCGCGTCGGCCTGGTTCGCGGCGAATCCGCCGTACGCCTGGATCACCGTGTCGTACGCGCCCTTGCCGGCGTAGGGCCCGGTCGGGCCGAAACCGGAGAGCGATGCATACACGATGCGATCGTTGACCGCGCGCACGTCCTCGTAACCGATGCCGAGGCGCTCGACGACGCCCGGTCGGAAGTTCTGCACGAACACGTCGGCCTGCGCCGCGAGCCGCAACAGGATCTCGCGGCCGGCAGCCTGGTGTATGTCGAGCGCAAGTGAACGCTTGCCGCGGTTGCACATCTGCGCGAGCGCGCTCAGACCGTTCACCGAGACACCGACGTAACGGCCGATGTCGCCGAACCCGGGCCGCTCGACCTTGACGATCTCGGCACCCTGATCGCCGAGCAACGCCACCGCGTACGGTCCGGTCAACGCGATCGAGAGATCCACGATCTTGAAGCCGGCCAGCGGGAGCCCGCTCATGCGTCGAACCTCTCCCGGCTACGCGGCCGGCCGCCCGGACCGCTGTACGCGAGGCCGTAACCCGGGAGTACTGCATACCCGGGATCGGGAAGCGTGCGAGTCGCATTCAGCCACGCGTCGACGAGACGATCCTCGGCTTCGTAGTCGAAGGGATCGGTGAGCACCGTCTCCTCCTGTCCGCCGCGATCGCACGGATGGTCGGCGAGCCAGCGCGCCGTGGCGGCGACGGCCTTGCGGGCCGGGACGACATCGCGGTACCCGAGCCGCGCGCGCACCCGGCCGATGTCGAGGACACGGTGGGTCGGCAAAGGCTGCGTGAGCAGCGGGCGCGCCGGCACGGCGATCTCGTACGGCATCGAAACGATGTCGAACCGGTGGCCGAGCGCGCCGGCAACCAGTTCGATCACCTGGCGTACCGAGAGCACCTCCTCGTCGCCGACGTTGAAGATGTTCCCCGCGGCGGCATCGGGGTGCTCGAGTGCGAGGAGCAGCGCGTGCGCGAGGTTCTCGGTGTAGCCGTGATGGTGAAGGGTCAGACCCTCGTCGGCGACGACGATGCGGTCGCGGCCGTCGATCACCCGTCGCACGATCAGCCACTCGCGCGGTGCGAGTTGGTGCGGGCCGTACACGTAGGGGTAGCGGAAATGCGCCGCGCCGGGATGATGTTCCATGACCGCCTGCTCGGTGCGGACGATCCGGTAGCCCTTCTCGTCGTCCTCCGGTCGCGCGACGGTCGCGGCGTCCTCGCCGACCGGCAGCGGTATCCCGGCCGGGTCGAAGAGCCACGGGTTCATCCAACCGCGGTATGCGGGGACGCCGCCGACCGAGATGAACTGGCCGGCACGGCCGGCGCTGAGCTCCGCGATCCTCCGCAACCGTCCGTACATCGCGATGACGATGTCGAACGTCTGGCCGTCGAAGACCGACTGGAGCTCTTCGTCGTCGTAGGGGTCGATGTGGACGTGGACGACTTCCGCCGGTGTCTCCGAGCGCTCGTGCGCTCCTCGGTGTGCGATCGTCACGTCGATCTGCCGCTCTCGGAGACCGCGCACGAGCGGGATGCCCGTCGGTCCGGTTCCGCCGATCACGAGCGCACGGGCCACGGGCGGGAACGCTATCTACAGTTCACCGGCCGGCGCGTGGCCCCATCCCTCCGCGGCGGCGAAGGCATCGAGCCGCGCCTTGGTTGCTTCGTCGCACAGTGCCCCTGCGAGACCGGCGCGGAACGCCGCTTCGCCGGACATGCCGAGGTGCGCGGCGACTTCGTACTCGCGACCGAGGTCGGTGTCGAACATCGCGGGATCGTCGGTGCTGATCGAGCATTGCACTCCGGCCGCGCGCATCCGCGGGAGCGGATGGTTTGCGAGGTCGTCGACTGCCCTCGTGCGTAGGTTGGATACCGGACACACGTCGCATACGACTCCACGCGCGGCCATCTCCTCGAGCAGTGCGCGATCGTCGACGGCACGGATGCCGTGCCGGATCCGGTCCGCGCCCAGCGCGTCGAGCGCACCCCGAACGGATTCGATTCCCTCGGTCTCCCCCGCGTGAGGGACGGAGCCCAGGCCCCCGTCGCGGGCGGCGCGAAACGCCGGCGCGAAGGGCCCGGGCGGGAACCCGGTCTCGGGGCCGCCCAAGCCGAGGCCTACAACGCCGCGGTCGCGGTACTTCACGGCATAGCGCGCGGTCTCGAGGGCGGCGTCGAGCGCGAACACACGTGGGATGTCGGGTGTGAGCCTTACCTCCACGCCGGTAACTTCTCTCGCCTCGGCCGCCCCGTCGCAGAATCCGGCGAAAACCTCGTCCCACGACGCGCCGCCGAGGACCCGCTCGGCGGGCGTGAAGATGCCCTCGATGTACACGGCTCCGTGCGAAGCCGCCTCGCGCGCGTACGCGACCACGATCTGGCGGAAGTCGGCCTCGGTTCGGATCACGTGCGTCGTCATCATCCAGAGCTCGATGAAGTGGTCGAAGTCGCGGAAGCGGTAGAGGTCGGTCAATTCCGCGACCGTGGTCGCGGGGAGCGTCAGGCGGTTGCGCGCCGCGATTTCCAAGAGGTCGGCGGCGCGCACTGCGCCCTCGAGGTGAACGTGCAGCTCGATCTTCGGAGAAGGTGAGGTAGGCATGCGGGCTCCCGGCGCGTCGTAGGTGCGGTCTCCTTGATCGGAGACGGCTGCGCCTCGAACCGGGGCCGTCAGGCCCTTCCCGTCTGGTCAGCTCGTGACGTACGAATCGTAGCGATCGGCGCCGTGATGCACCTACGGATTTCCGAGCCGTGCTCATGGCGTCGTATCTGGCGCAGATACGACCGAGCCGCGGCGGAGTGGCCGGAACGCTACGCAGCGACCTGCTAACCGTCGAGGTGTAACCGGCCGCCGAGGAACACGCGCGAGACGCGGGCGCCGCACTTGCCGTAGAAGCGCAGATTGCTCACCCATGAGATCTCGCCCACCGGGCATCCGCGAGCGGCGAGGTCGGCGCACAGCGCGCCGACGACCGCGGATCCGACTCCGCCGTGTTGTAGGTCGGGTTCGGTTGCCATCGGACCGATCCATCCGAACCGGTTGACCGAATGACACCCGAACCCGATCGTCGTCCCGTCGGCCGCGCGCGCGGCGAACGCGCGACCGAGTCCGACAGCGCGGTCGAGCTCCGGAACCCAGTACGGATACGCGCGGCCCGCGAACTCGCGGGCGCCGGTGCCGGTCTCGCGTTCGACGGTCACGCCCGGGGGCGGTGGTCGCCGGAACGACGTATCGATCGCCATGTTGGTGCCGACCCAGTCACGCTCGAAGCCGCACGCCTCCAACAGCATGCCGACCCGGGTGTTGTACACGTCGACGCCGGGCCAGAGGTAGCGTGGGATCGCGCTGGCGAGGAGCAGATCGTGCGCGCCGAGCTCGCGGGCCCGGTCGGCAACTGCGCGGACGAGCTCCTTGCCGCGACCGCGGCCCTGTTGATCGGGATGGATCACGACGAGAGTGAGCCATGCGCCGACGTGCTCGCCGAATCGCTGCGTCTGCAGTACCGCAGTCGCGTGTTCGTCTCCGAACTGCTCGTCGCCGGCACCGAAACAGAGATACGCGAGCTCGGACGACGTCAGGCGCTCCTCGGGCATGGCCGCGGTGCACAGCGCGCCGAGCGCCTCCGGATCTGTCATCTCGAGCCCTCGGCCCGTTGCAGCGCGCGCAGCTCCCGATAGCCGATGACCGTCACGCCCGCACGCTCGATGAGCTCGCGGAACCAAGGGTCGCGTGTCAGGTAGGCATGATCCTCCACCCGGTCGGGCCAGTCGGGGTGCGAGGCTCGAAGCTCGTCCGTGTCGACCGCGGGATGCAGGTAGACCTCGGTGACACCGGGCGCGAGGTCGAAGAGCGCCTTTTCGATCGCGCGGCGGGAACCTACCTTCGTGTACACGAAGTGGTCGGGAAAGACGACGTGTTCCTCGGCGGCGAGCCGGCGATACGGAAAACCGACCAGACGTTCGGCGCTGGCGCTGGCCATACGCAGCGGGAGCTGGAAATCCACGGCCAGCTCGAGATATACGTCGAAGAACTCGGGGCGGAGCTGCATCGTGCCCATGTGTGAGTCGATGTGTGAGACGTCGAACCCCCAGTAGATCGCCCGTTCGAGCTGCGCACGACACTCCTTGCGGACCTCGTCGATGTCGGCATGGTCCCAGACGTCCTGCACCGTCCGGGGGAAGCCGCCGTCGCCGTCGAGGAGGCTGGGCGAGTGGGTGATGGGTCCCCAGCGGTAGGTCTCCCACTCCGCGTTCAGGGTGAGGTGCACCCCGACGTCCTCGCCGCGGTACATCGCGGCCGCGTCGCGCGCCCACGGGCACGGCACCATGAGCGTCGCGCTTGTGGCGGCGCCGTCGCGCAGCGCTTCGTAGACCGCGACGTTCGCCGAACGGGACGAGCCGAGGTCGTCGCAGTTGACGATCAGCAACCGCGCGTCAGGGGAGTATCCGAGGCGTTCGGCGAGGCTCATGGCCGCAGGCTAGGTGCGGGGGAGATGGGCGTCGATCACCGCGACGAGTTGGCGCAGTCGCCGGCCCCGGACCGCCTCGACCTCGATGACCGCGCCGTGGTTGAACGCGAACGCGACCCCAGTGAGCAATCCGTGCCGCACCGCGACGATCTGGGCGACCTTCGCGTAGTCCAGCTCGCTCCAGAACCGCGACGGGGTCCGGCCGAGGAACGTGGGCTTCCCGAACAGGAGGCGCCGATCCGAGGCCGCGATAACCATGTCTGGCGGGACGAACGGGAAGCCGGCGCCGATGGCGGCGTCGTGCCACGCGTCGAAAGCGCGCATCCGCATGCGCGCCGAACCGAGCGCGAATGTCGCGCCCACACTCGATGCCGCCGCACCCCGAAAGCTCGCACGGGCGGCCGCGAGCAGCTCTTCGCCCGGTTCGAGGTCGAGGAGGTCGGCGCGAGCCACCGTCAGACGCGCTCGAGCACCGTGCCGGTTCCGAGGCCGCCGCCGCAGCACATCGTGACGAGCGCGAATTGCCCGTCGGCGCGTTCCAACTCGTGCAACGCCGTGGTGACGAGCCGGGCACCGGTGGCGCCGACCGGATGCCCGAGCGCGATCGCCCCACCGTTCGGATTGACGCGCGACATGTCGGGCTTCACCTCACGCTCCCACGCGAGCACGACCGACGCGAACGCCTCGTTGATCTCGATCGTGTCGAAGTCGGTGATGCTGAGACCGGTGCGATCGAGCATCCGCCGTGTCGCATCGATCGGCCCGGTGAGCATCAGCACGGGGTCGACGCCGACGAGGCACTGGTCTACGACGCGGGCACGCGGCCGTAGCCCGAGCTCGCGGGCTTTGCGGGCGGTGGTGAGGAGAACCGCGGCCGCGCCGTCGGTGATCTGTGACGACGATCCCGCAGTGTGCACGCCGTTCTCGCGGGCGACGGGCTTCAGCTTGGCCAGCGCCTCGAGTGACGTCTCCCGCAGCCCTTCGTCGCGTGTCACGCGGTGCGTCGATCCGGTGGGCTTCCCGTCCGCGTCGACGTCGGGCGCGTCGACGGGCAGGATTTCGCGTTCGAATCGTCCCTCGGCCCAGGCCTGTTGCGCGCGCTCCTGCGACATCAGCCCGAACTCGTCGCAGTCGCGGCGGGTGACGCCCCACTTGTCGGCGATGCGCTCGGCGCCCTCGAACTGGCTCGTCAGCTCGTAATGCTCTCGGTACGACGGGGGATTGGGCCGGCCGAACTCGCCGCGCGCCGCGGCGCCGAGTGGCACGCGGCTCATCGACTCGATGCCGCACGCGAGCGCGGTGTCGACGACGCCCGACTCGACCATCGCGGTGGCGAGATTGGTCGCTTGTTGCGATGAGCCGCACTGACTGTCGACCGTCGTGCCCGCGACCTGCAACGGGAGTCCCGCGCTGAGCCACGCGGTGCGGGCGATGTTGAACGTCTGTTCGCCGACCTGGCTCACGCACCCGCCGATGACCTGGCCGACCTCGAACGGATCGATGCCCGACCGCTCGACCGCCGCGCGCTGGACGAGGCCGAGCAGATCCGCCGGGTGCACCGTCGCGAGCGCGCCGTTGCGGCGGCCGAGCGGGGAACGCACCGCTTCGACGATGACGACGTCGGTGTCGTTGAGCTCGGGCATCACGTCTCTCCTCGCCGGGTCGGAACGGGCGTCGGGCGAATCGTACCGGTGACGCGCCGGCCGGCTCCCGTGGTGTCAGTATGACTCGATGCGATTCTCTCCCGTCATCGGCTGCGCCGCCGCGTTGTTGCTTGCCGCGTGCGGAGGCGGGAAGTCGACCGGGTCGAGCAGCACACCGTCGACCGTGGAGGTGTCGCCAACGGCGGCGCCCGGGTCGTCGACGTCGACCGTGGTGAATCCCGCGCCGACCACCACTGTCGAGTTACCGACTACCTCATTGCCGTGCCAGTCCCTGCCGATCCCGGCGACACCCGTGAAGGGTCCACCGACCACGCAGGCGTCCCTGCTCACGAACGTCAGCGAGCTCGGCGATCACTGCGTCGATCACGTGATCTTCGACTTCGAGGCCAAGGGAACCGACCTCCCCGGCTATTCGGTGACGTACGGCAACCCGCCGTTCACGCAAGACGCCTCGGGCGCGCCGGTGACCATTGCCGGCCAGGCGTTCGTGGTGGTGAAGGTGCAACCCGGCTACGGCTACGACTTCGAGACGGGTACGCCGACGTACAAGGGACCGTTGAGCGTGCCGGTCGGGGGTACCAATCACGTGCGCGCCATCGTCGAGACCGGAGATTTCGAGGGTGTGCTCACGTGGGTGATCGGACTCGATGCGAAGCGGCCCTTCACCGTTCAGGCCACGGGTACGCCGCGCCACCAGCTCGTGGTGACGATCAGCTGATGCGGCCGCGGGCTCGCGGCGTTACGTGCAGTCCAGGATGACCTTGCCGAACGTCGTGTCGGACTCGAGCAGCGCATAGGCCTCGGACGCGCGTTCGAGCGGGAACGTCGCTTCCAGAACCGGCACGACACGCCCGTCGGCGAGCAGCGGGATCACATCGCGCACGAAAGCACTCGTCGCGGCGGCCTTCTCGGCGACGTCCCGTCCCCGCAGCACCGTACCGATGAGCGTAAGTCGCTTCCCGAGTATCGCCATGACCGGGAGAGTCACGCGCCCGCCGGCGATGGTGCCGATGCACACGATCCGTCCCTTCGGCGCCGCCGCGTTGACGTCGGCCGTGATGTAGTCACCGCCCACTGTGTCGAGCGTAACGTCGGCTCCGCCGCCGGTCGTCTCGACGATCTCCCATGCCAGGGCGTCGGCATCCAGCGCACCGTCGGCGGTTCGTGCCGGGACGATCCCGGCCTCCAGCCCCAGCGACCGGCAACGTGCGATCTTGTCGGCGGTGCGCGCGGTCCCGATGACGCGGGCACCCGCGGCGCGCGCGAGTTGGAGCGCGGCGGTGCCGACACCGGAGCCGATGGCGTGCACGAGCGTCCATTCGCCCGGTGCGAGATGCGCCTGCGTCACCAACGCGTCGTGGGCGGTGATGTAGACCTCGGGAACGCCGCCCATCTCGACGAGTCCGAGATTGTCGGGAACCGGCGCGCAGTGCACCGCCGGTATCGCGACGTATTCGGCCTGCGCGCCGCCGGCTGTGATCCCGCACACATGATCTCCGGGCACGGGCGAGGAGACCTCGTTCCCGACCGCCGCGACGATGCCGGCGAACTCCATGCCCGGAATGTCGGCGGGCACGCCGGGCGGCGCCGGGTAGCGGCCGGCGCGCTGCAACAGGTCGGCCCGGTTGAGTCCCGCACCGTGGACCCTCACGACCACACCGTCGGCAGCCGGCTGGGGCAGCGGTCGATCGGCGACCTCCAGGCGGCCGTCGACGATCGTGATCGAACGCACGAGCCAGGAACCTAGCGGGCTGCGAGGGGCCCTCGGGGCCGGCGCTACCGTCGAGGCGTGGCCGGTGGGCTCGTGATCATGGATGAGGACGGGAACGAGGTCGGGCTCGATGCTCGCGAGAGCGAGTGCCTGCTCCTGCTCACCGGTGGCCTCGATGCGGCAACGGTTTCGGCGTGTCCCGACTGCCGCTGCCGCGTGCTCGCGGGCATGGCGCTGATCGATCTGCTGGACGCGGCGCCACCGCATCCGCGCAGCACGGAGCTGATCGATCTCGCGGACGACGCACCCTCGTTACACCTCTACGTCGTCGACCCCTCGACGCAGTGCGAGCACCCACGGTGGCTCGACCCGCTCTTCGACGAATGGCTCGACGCCGGGGTCGTGCCCGGTCCGCACGTTCGCCGCTGACGTGTGTCGCGTCAGGCGACGCGACACACGTCAGCGAATGCGTCGCGCATGTCGCGCATGAACGCGGGAACGTCGGCGACCGCGAGCGGATCGATGTTCAGGCCGATCTGCATGTCGTCGCAATAGGACAGCATTGTGACGGTGAGCGCGCAGCCGGTTCGCGGACCCATCCCGTAGCTGCCGAGTATGCGCGCGCCCGCGACGTACAGCGGTACCGGGCTGCCGCGCAGGTTCGACGCGGCGAAGTCGACGGTGCGCGTCTGCGAACGCGTCATGGTGACGAGCATCGAGGTCGGGAGTCCGGCGATCACCCCGGCGAGTCCCTCGGCGGCGCCGAGTGAGGTCTCGCCCTTGGCCGACTGCAGTCGATCGTGGATGCCGGCGAACAGCGACTCGATGTCACGTGCGGGCTGGATCGGGATCAGGACGCGGGCGGGCACGAAGCGGTTGTGCGATGCGTCACCGCGGCGGCGCGTGCTGATCGGCATGGCCAGGCGCAGTTCGTCGATCCCGCTGCCGAATCGTTCGTGGTAGCGGCCGAGCGCGGCCGCCAGGCTGGTGACGAACACGTCGTTCACGCTGCCGCCGAGTTTGGTCGCCGCCGCGCGCATAGGGTCGAACGGCATGTCGAGCATCTCGAAGTGGCGGCGGGTCGAACGGGCGTTGATCACGTCGGACTTCGCCGCGCCGGTCACGAGCGCCTGCCGTTGTAGCGACCCGAGCAATCGGGCCGCGTCGGTGGCACGGCCGGGGACCTCGGTGGGATGCGCGACGACGTGCCCGGCCGTCGCCACCGCGCGCCGGACGGTATCGACCCCGCGCTGGGCGGCGTCGACTGCAGCGTCGCGTGTCGCCGCGAGCGGCGAGGCCGGGGCGCGGGAGGTCACACCGGGCGCCGGCGAGCGCGGCGTGGAGTCGGGATTGCGCTCGAGGTCGACGAGGGCCATCGAGAGTTTCAGGCCGCCGACGCCGTCGGTGACGGTGTGGTGCACCTTCTGTAGCAGCGCCGCGCGGCCGTCAGGGAGCCCGTCGATGAGTGTGAACTCCCAGAGGGGGCGGGCGCGGTCGAGCGGCTGCTCGGCCAGCGAGCCGCAAAGGTCGAGGAGCGCACGGTCGTCGCCGGGCGGCGGCACGGCGACGACCCGCACGTGCGCGTCGACGTCGAAGGTCGGGTCGTCGGCGAACTCGGGCGGGACGATGCGCAAAGGAGCACCGACAACGCGCTGACTCAGACGCGGGATCGTCGCGAGTGCGCGGTCGAGTGTGGCCCGGATGCGGGCGTCGGTCGGCCGGCGGTCGAGGAACGTGAGATTGCAGAAATCGGAGCGCAGGGCCGGGTCCTTCTCGACGGCCCACATGATTGCTTCGGAGCTCGACATCCGCACCGAGGAAACCTTACGACCCCCGATGCGCCACTTGCGGCCAGGCGCCCGCGCCGAGGTGCCTCGGCGAACGAGCGCTCAGTGAGGGACCCTCAGCGGGGGACCGAAGTGTGCTTGAACTCGTTCAGATCCGACCATTCGAGAAGATCGAGCACGCGGTCGACGTCGTCCGGATTGCCGCGATCCATGAGGCGGACGAACGCGGCCTTCTCGCCGACGATGAACGTGGGCACGCCAAACACCGAGTGGTTCTTGACCGCATCCGTGTGCGCTTGCGCCAGCGTCTTGAGCGGACGACCCGACGCGACCTCGGCCGCCACGGCCGCCGGGTCGAGCCCGACTGACGACGTGATCTCGGCGAGTACCTCGTCCTTGGCGATCTTCGCGCCTTCCTCGTGTCGGGCGGCGAAGACGGCGAGGTGCCAGTCGAGGAACTTGTCGGAAAACTCGTCGCGTACGGCGATGCCCCAACAAAGCGCGCTGACACCCGTCCCGCGCTCGGCGGGGTCGCGATCCCAGACTGCGGGATCGCCTTCTTCGACGTGCACCTGGTCGAGCGAGAACGGCAGGAACGTCACGTCCCAGTCGCGTCCCGCACGCATCCCTGCGACGACGGACTCATGGCCGTTGCGCGCGAACGGGCAGCGGTAATCGAAGGTCACTCCAAATCGACGAGCCACTGCTCCTCCTTGGGTTTCCCGCCTCGCTTGGGCTCCCGCTCGTTGTCGCCAACCGCTCCAGGATGCACGTCATTCCCCGCGCCTGACGAATGCGCCGCCTACGACCGGCCGCAGGGCCAATCCCAGCGCAACCCCTATCGCGGCGCCCGCGAGGACGTCGGAAGCGTGGTGCAGCCGGACGTAGACCCGCGTCGCGGCGACGGTGGCGGCGGCGCCGTACCACAGCGGGCCGCCGCCGAACATCGTCGCCGCGCAGAACGCCGCGGTGGCGTGCCCGGAAGGAAACGAGCTCGTGATCGGGCGGCGCAAGCCGTGCGGAAACTCGAGCTCGGAGTACTCGACGGGGCGCACGCGGCGAAACACCGACTTGAGCAGCCCGTTCGTGATCGCGGACTCGGCGCCGAGGGCGAGGGAGAAGCGCGCCGCGTGCTCGAAGTCGCGCCCGTGGAAGAGGGCTCTCGCGGCACCGATGGAATGCCACAACAGGCTGTGATCGGCGGCGCTCGACAGGCGATACGCGATCCGGTCGACGGCCGGGCTGCGTATGCGGTCGAAGCCGCGGTCGACGGCAGCGTCGAACGCGGCGACACGATCACCGAGGTTCATGCAAAGACGAGCGGCAATTGCGGCCGGCCGTCGCGCTCGGCCTGGCGAGCGAGCAGGGTGGGCCGGGCAAGCTCCGGCTGTCCGTCGAACTCGGGGCAGAATTCCTGGAAGTTGCAGTAGTTACACAGCGCGGAGGTGCGCGGCCGGAAATCGTCGCGCTTGCACGCCTGGCGCACCGCTTGCATCACTGCATTGGTCTTCACGTCGACGCCGCGCAGGCTCTGATCGGATGGTGCGGTAATGATGCGCTCGGGCTTCGACAGATAGAGCAGCTGCACCCGCGCGGGCCGGCGACCGAACATCCGCTCGCACAACAGCGAGTACACGTGGACACCCGCGAGGCTCTTCTGCTCCCAACCTTCGCTCGGAGCTGAACCGGTCTTGTAGTCGGTGACGACGAGCTCGCCGTCGGCATCGAGCTCGAGGCGGTCGATGATTCCCCGGATGGTTACGCCGGCGCTCGTCTCCGCCGTGACGCGCAGCTCGACGCCGAGGACCCTGACATCTCGGGGGTCTTCCAGCGCGAAATACCGCCGGACGAGCACCTCCGCGTCGGCGCGGAACGCGGCCCGCTCGCCTTCGGTGAGTTCGAGGTGTGCGAAGTCGGGATGTTCCGCGACATCGGCCTCGGCGCGCGCGAGGTCGGTCAGCGCCGTTTCGAGCGTTCGCTCGGCGGGCGGGCGCCACATGAGGTACTGCAGCGCCAGGTGGACGAGTGTTCCCTTGCTCGCGGGCGCCGAAGGTGGTTCGGGGAGCCGCTCGATGTACCCGAACCGGAATGCCAGCGGGCAACTCGTGAACGTTCCCATCGAGCTCGGCGACAGCGACACCGGCACGGGATGCGTGTACTCCCGAGCCGGCTGGCGCGGGTCGTCGCGCGACGGGTCGCCGGCCTCGGTGTGTGTCGGCTCGCGTTCTTGGTCGTGTTCTTGGTCGCGTGCCTGGTCGCGCGGCTGGTGCGGGGGATCCTCCGCCGTCATGGAGCGACCATACCGCCGGGGTGTGCCACCTACCGCGGACCGTCTACGGTTCTCCGCGTGAAGGTCGACACCGGAGTCATGGCCCCCTCGCTCGCCGATATCGGGCCCCGCGCCCGGGAGCTCGAGTCGCTCGGATACGACGGCCTGCTCACGGCCGAGACCGGCCACGATGCATTCCTGCCGATCGCGCTGGCAGCCGAGCACACGGAGCGAATCGAGCTTGCCACCGGCATCGCCGTCGCATTCGCGCGCACGCCGATGGTGCTCGCGTACACCGCCAACGATCTCCAACAGATGTCGAAGGGCCGCTTCGTGCTCGGACTCGGCTCGCAGATCAGGCCGCACATCGAGAAGCGGTTCTCGATGCCGTGGTCGCATCCGGCGCGCCGGATGCGTGAGTACATCTTGGCGCTGCACGCGATCTGGGCCGCGTGGAACGAGCAGGCGCCGCTGAAGTTCGACGGGGAGTTCTATCGCCACACGCTCATGACCCCGTTCTTCGCACCGGCGCCGAACCCGTACGGCGCTCCGAAGGTGTTCCTTGCAGCAGTCGGCGAGATGATGACGGAGGTCGCCGGGGAGGTGGCCGACGGCATCATCATCCACGGCTTCACCACGGAGCGGTACGTGAAGGAGGTGACGATGCCCGCGGTCGAGCGGGGGCTGAAGGCCGCCGGCCGCGACCGCGCGTCCTTCCAGGTTTCCGGGCCCCTGTTCGTGGTCACCGGCGACACCACGGAGGAGATCGCGACCGCGAAGCAGGGCGTCAAGCAGCAGATCGCGTTCTACGGCTCGACGCCCGCGTACCGGGGCGTGCTCGAGCTGCACGGATGGGGTGAGTTGCAGACGGAGCTCAACGGCTTGTCGAAGCAGGGCAAGTGGGTCGAGATGGGCGAGCTCATCGACGACGAGATCCTGAACACGTTCGCCGTCGTCGCCGGGCCCGAGGGGGTCGCGGCCGAGCTCAAGCGGCGCTACGGCGGGGTTGTCGACCGTTGCTCCTTCTATGCGCCGTACCGCATCGAAGCCGATCGCTGGACACGCGTGATCGACGACCTCAGGTCGGTATAGACGGCATAGGCGGGGTCGGCACAGGCGACGTCAGCCCGTGAACGCCACGATCGACGCCGCGCACGCGTCGGGGTCCTGCTGCGGACCGAAGTGGCCGAGTCCGGCGAGCACCTCGAGCCGCCCGTGGGGCAAGGCGTCGGCGATCCGCGCGCCGAGAGCTGGGTCGACGGAGGTCGAGATCTCGCCGCACACGATCAAGACCTCGGCATCGACTTCGCCGAGGTGCGCGTACGCGCCATTGTTCGGCGCCATCGAGAACACTTGCGCTTCGACCTCCGGCCGGCACTTGAGCACGAGCACGCCATCGCCCCGGTCGCGCAAGCCGTATTCCACGTAGGCGCGCATCGAATCGGGTGTCATCACGTCGAGCGGGGCTTTGGCGCTGTACGCCGCGATCGCCTCCTCGGTCGACGTCCACTCGTTACGGCGCTTGCGCGCCGCGCGTGCAAGGAAGAAGTCATCCTTCGGCGGGAGCGTCTCCTCCGACGCGAACAGGATGGGCTCGTAGGCCCAGATCCTCCTGAAGGTGCCCGGGAGCTTCTGCTCGGCCAGGAGGAGGGCTGCGCCGCCCTTCGAGTGGCCGCACGCAACGAGCGCCGGATCACGCGCGACGCCGAGGTGGTCCGCGACGGCGAGCACGTCGTCCGCGAAACCGTGCCACGAGTAATCGCTGTCGGGTGCATCGCTGTCACCGTGGCCCCGAAAGTCGAACGAGAACACGCGCCGGCCCGCCGCCACGAGCCGAGCCGCGAGCGGCCCCCAAACCATCCCGTGGAAGCCCGTCGCGTGAGCGAGCAACACGGGCGGACCATCGCCGCCCCATTCGTGCACCGACAGGCGGACCTCCGTCGCGTCGAACTGATGTGTCACCACCGGCGTCGACATCCCCCGTGACTCAAGCGGTCGTCTGCTGTTGTTGCTGCTGCTGCTCGGCCGCGTGATCGGCGATCGCCTTCATGATCGCATTCGCGGCTCGGTTCACGAACTCACCACCGCTCCCCGTCACCCATTCACACGACGCCTGTGGTTGTTCGAGTTGGCCCGTGAAGTGCGGCATGACGTATTGCGCGAACAGCTCGAAGCTGTGCTTCGTTGCCGCGGGACTGGCCCAATCGTGCCCGAACAGCAGGAACGTCCCGAAGCCGCCCGACTCGTCGACCAACGATTGGATCTTTGCTATCGCGTCGTCGGGCGTGCCGATGACCGCGAAGCCGTCCTCGTCGACGTTGGCGATGATCTCATCCGGCGTCTCACCGCGGGTGGGTCCGGCCGGGAGCACGTGCGTGAAGTACTTCGAGAAGGGGACAATGCCGTACGCGACGTCGGCCCGCGCCTGCGCCCTCGTCTCCGCGAGGTGCATCGGACCGACGAGCCGCCAGTTCGCGCGATCGGCCACGTGACCATGTTGCGCCGCGACGTCGTTCCAAGTCTGCCAGTGAGTGCCGATTGCGTCGAAGCCCTGCCTCGTTGTCGCCGCGATCGACAGCAGCCCGGTGTCGTACTTTCCCGCGGCCTTGGCGCCCGTTGGTGAGATCGACGCGGCCACCGCGACCTCGAGGCGCGGCTCGCTGTACGGCCGCAACTGCAGGCGCGCGTCCTGAAGGGTGAACCAGTCGGTCTGGCGCGTCACGGTCTCGCCGCGCAGCAGCGCCATGATCACGTCCAGAGCCTCGTCCATGCGCGGCCGTTGCTCGTCGGCGGGAATTCCGAGCATGTGCGCGTCGGAAGTGAGTTGGCCGGGACCGCAGCCGAGCATCGCACGCCCGCGCGTGAGGTGATCGAGGAGCACGAACCGATCCGCGAGCATGAGCGGATGGTGATACGGAAGGGAGTTGACACCGCTGCCGAGCCGGATGTGTTTCGTGCGCGCGGCCGCCGCCGCGATGAATACCTCGGGCGATGAGATGATCTCATAGCCCCCTGAGTGGTGCTCGCCGATCCACACCTCGTGGAAGCCCAAACGGTCGAGGTGCTCGATCAACTCGAGGTCGCGCTCGAGGGCAAGCGTCGGGTTCTGGCCGGTCGGGTGGAACGGCGCCATGAAGAGTCCGAAGCGCATTGCCTCATTGGAGTCCCGACTTGACCGCT
>DATJAA010000401.1:0-3059 GCA_035516815.1 Acidimicrobiia bacterium
CGCGGCCCTGAACGCCCGGGTCAAACCGGCTCTGGTTCACTGTGATTCCCATGCCCCGCGTGTTGCTGATCCGCCACGGCGAGACCCAATGGAATGTCGAGCACCGGTGGCAGGGTTGGCTCGACGTACCGCTGAACCTGAACGGCGAAGCGCAGGCGGCCGCGCGGGCGCGCACCTTGGCCCACGAGAGCTTCGCGCCCCGCGCGATCTACACCTCGGACCTGCAGCGGGCCGGCCGGACCGCGGAGATCATTGCCGCGCACGTCGAGGCGCCGGTGATATCCGACGCCGGGTTTCGCGAGCGGCACGGCGGCGAGTGGCAGGGACTCACGGGCGCGGAGATCGACGAGCGCTGGCCGGGCATGCGCGCCGCGTGGCGGCGCGGTGAACTGTCGGCGCCCCCGGGCGGAGAGAACGACACCGACGTACTCGCGCGCTTCGACGCTGCGCTGACAGTGGCGCTCGACCACGTGGGCGACGGTGTGGTCGGAATCGTGACCCACCACGGCATGGCTCGACTGGTCGCGACGCGCGCGGGGGTCGACGTCCGGACCATCATTCCCAACCTCGGCGGTTTCTGGTTCGACGTGGTCGACGGCGCGCTCACGAACGCGGAGGCGGCCGAGTGAGGTTCGGCCGCCTCATCGCCCTCGTCGTCGCGGCGGTGACGGCGGCGGCCGCCTGTGGCGGCAGCACGTCGAAGGACACGAGCGCGCTCGACGCGCTCAAGCTGCCCGACACGGTCGACGTCACCAGCCCGGCGTTCGTGAACGGGCACCCGATCCCGAGGTCGATCACCTGCGACGGGCAGGGAACCCCGCCCGAGATCCGCTGGAGCTGGAAGGCGGTGCCGTCGGATGCGACGACGGTTGCGGTCGTGGTCGACGATCCCGGCGCTCCGAACGGTACGTTCCTGCATTGGCTCGTCGTCGGTCTCCCGCCGACCGCGGGCAGTGTGCCGAGTCACGCGCGGGGTGTGAACGAGCTGGACAACACCGGCGGGACACGAGGCTGGTCGCCGCCGTGCCCTCCGGTCGGGAGCACACACCGCTACCGCTTCACCGTCTACGTCCTGCGCGACTACGTCTGCGCCGACAACGGCGACGCCGCGAACGGGCCCGACTGTGCCGCACCCAGCTCCGTCGAGGCACTGGGGCAGATCCGCGACACGGCGATCGCGAAGGGGGTCCTGGTCGGGACCTACCGCCGCTGAGATTCGCGCGGACCGCGCGCAAGCACCGCGGATTTGGCGCACCGGCCGCGTAGGCTGCGAGCGATGGCGACGCCGAACCAGCGCGAGCCCGGCCGGCGCGCGCGAGCCGGGGCCAAAGGCGGTACCGCCACGTCGAATTTCGGTGTCGGCAAGCGCGAGAGCCACGACGCGTCGGCGTTCTACGAGCGGTTCGAGGCGCCGTCGCTGTCCGATGACGCCGACGTTCCCGCGCCCTACGAGATCTCCGAACCCTTCGTCGAGGGCGATGCCCGGCACATGACGACGCTGGCCGACAACTCCGTCGCGCTCGTCGTCACCTCGCCGCCCTACTTCGCGGGAAAGCAGTACGAGGAGGAGCTCGAACGCGACGGCGTGCCCGCGTCGTACCTCGAGTACCTCGAGATGCTGACCGAGGTGTTCGCCGAATGCGCACGCAAGCTCGAACCCGGCGGCCGCATCGCGGTCAACGTCGCGAACCTCGGTCGTAAGCCGTACCGCAGCCTCTCGGCCGACGTCATCCACATCCTCCAGGACGATCTCAAGCTGCTCCTGCGCGGTGAGATCATCTGGCGCAAGGGCGAAGGTGCCGCCGGCAATTGCGCGTGGGGGTCGTTCCGCAACGCCACCAACCCGGTCGTACGCGACATCACCGAGCGCGTGATCGTGGCGAGCAAGGGCCGCTTCGACCGGGCCAAGGCCCGACCCGAACGCGAGCGCACCGGCCTGCCGTCCGAGAGCACGATCGACGCCGACGAGTTCATGGCCGCGACCCTCGACGTCTGGGACATCCCGCCGGAAAGCGCCCGCCGCGTATCGCACCCTGCGCCGTTCCCGGTCGAGCTTCCCGAGCGCCTGATCCGCTTGTACACGTTCGCGGGCGACCTCGTGCTCGACCCGTTCATGGGCTCCGGCTCCACCCTCGTGGCGGCCGCGCGCCTCGGTCGCCGGTACGCGGGCTACGACCTCGATCCGACCTACGTCGACATCGCGCGGCTCCGCGTGCGCGACGAAGGGGTGGTCACGCCGGCGGAATCCGGGGGAGCGAATGTCGTCGCGCCGGAACCGGTCGACGACAGCGTCGATTTCCAAGCGCGCGCGTCGCGCGAAGGAAAAGCGGCCCAGGCGCTCGCCGAGGAGTTGCTTCAGGAGACCGGCTTCACGATCGTCGCCAAGAACCAGCGAGTGCGCGGCACAGGCGTCGTGATCAATTTCATCGCGACCGACGCCGACGAGGTCGAGTGGTACTTCGACGTGTCGGGCGCGTTCACGAGCACCCGCGGCGGGCTACTGCGCACCGACACGGTCTGGAAGTCGCTCGGGCGCGCCCACGTGCTCGCACACGCGGGGAAGGGTCCGATCGTGTTCCTCACATCGCATCTTCCGCGCAAGGGGAGCGAGGGCGACGTTGCCCTTCGCTCCGTCATCGACGACATCGTCTACGACGTGATCGAGATGCGCTCGTCCGCCGGCTACGAGAAGCTGCGCAAGTACGCGGCGGGCGGTCATACCTAGTGGCCGATCTCCGGACGACGATCACCGAAGTCGTCACGGGGCTCGGAACGCTGGGCTTCGACGACGTCGAGGCTGCGCTCGTTGCGGCGCCGCAGACGTTGCAGAATGTCGATCCCTCCGCTTACGAAGCGCTGTTGCGCGCGTGGAAGGAGCGCCGCCACCCCGACGTGTTCACCGCCGCGCTGATGAACGGCGGCGCGTTCCTGCGCGCACGCGAGGGCTTGCGCGACCGGATACCGCTCCTGGTCGAGTGGAAGGGCGCGCACCGCGCGCCCGGCGACGAGGTCGTGCCCGCCGACCTGCGCATCGACCACGTGTATCTCGTCAGTTGCAA
>DATJAA010000402.1:0-9144 GCA_035516815.1 Acidimicrobiia bacterium
GCGGTCGTAGATCGCCGGAAGCACGCGTTCGGCCTCGTCGCGATCGACGAGGCGGACACAGCCGTCGTCGTCGTCGGGCTCCGCGAACTGCACGTGCACGCGCTCGGCCCGGAGCTCGCGCTGCCACGCCGCGATGCCGTAGCCGAAGCGTCCGTAGATTGAGCTCTCGGACGCGGTGAGCATCGCAGCGGGTTCGCCGCGCTCGCGCGCGTCGTCGTGCATCGCGGCCATGAGCCGCGTCAGCACGCCGCGGCGCCGATGCGTCGGCGGCACCGACACCCAGGAGACCGCGGCGGAAGGGAGCAGTGCGCCGCCCGGCATGGTCAGCTCGAACGAATACGTGCGCGAGACACCGACCATGCGACCGGACTCGAACGCGACGCGCGTGCGGTCGAGCTCACCGGTCGCCCAACTGCGCGAGCTCGCGGCCGGGAGAGGGGGGATTCCGAAGCCACGCTGATCGGCGAGCAGGAGATCGTCGAGCTCGTCGAGGCCGATCGCGCGGATCTCGAATGGCATCCGCCCGTTCTAGCCGGGCGGCGGCGGCGCCGGCTTCGTATTTCCCGGCGTCGCATTTCCCGGCGCCGCATCTCCCGGCGCCGCATCTCCCGGCGCCGCATCTCGTGGTGCGATCCGGCGGAACGCGCCGACGTACGACAAGCCCGCGAACAGGAGCACCACCGCAACAACGAAGATTCCGCCCCGACCGCCACCGGGGAAGACCACCGCGATCACCCCGCCGATCACCCACACCAGCTGGAATCTCGTTTCGAACCGGGCGAACGCACGGCCCCGCACGGACTCCGCACCGTCGCGCTGCAGCAGGCTGTCGAAGGCGACACGGCCGCATGCCGTTGCCGCCGCGACCGTGATGGCCGCGAATACGAGCGACACCCGGCCGTAGTCGCGAGCCGCGAGCACCAACGGGAGCGCGGGAAACAACAGCGCACCCGCCAGCATCCACTCCTCTCGAAACCGCTTGCGGAGAAGTGGCGAGATGAGTGTGCCGACACCGTTGCCGATCGCGCTCGCGGCGAGAACCAGGCCGAACACCCAGGCGGCCTCGTGCGACCGCTTCAACGCGAACGCGGCGAAGAACGTGAAAAAGCCCACGACACCCCGCAAGAGTCCCATCGCCGTCCCGGCGGTCACGATGCTTGGCGCGTGCAGTGCTTCGCGGTCGTCGAGGGTCTCCGGCGCGCCGACCTGCTTCGCTCGCGGGATGCCGAAAGCACAGAGCATGCCGAGCACGAACACGAGTGAGCCCGACCGCAGCACCCACGGCGCACCGACGGTCTTCAGGATTCCCGCGGCGATCGGCGCCGCGGCCGTGGCGCCGACGATGGTGATGATGGCCAGGCGCGAATTCGCGAGCACGAACTCGTCGCGGGACTCGACGACCGCAGGGACGAGTGAGCTCTTGGCCACGGACTGTCCCTTCGACAGCACGAGCGCGCCGAACGCGAGCGGGTAGAGGAGCGGGCTGTCGATCCGGTCGGCCATCAGCATGCAGATCACGGCCCGGCCGGCCATCGACAGCGCGATCATCAGGCGGCGGCCACCACGCGTCCGATCGAGAAAGGGCCCGAGCACGGGCGCGACGACGGCGAAGGGGGCCATTGTCAACAGCAGGTACAGGAGCACCTTGGGCCGGGCGGCCCCGACCCCGACGTCGAAGAACAGCGAACCGGCGAGTGACACCGCCACGAACACGTCGCCCGCCATGCCGACGGCGTGAGCGAGTGCCAGCCGGGCGAACGGCGTGAACGTCGTCGACTCGAGGCGCGCGCGAGTATCCGTAGCGCCATCGTACGACGGCGGATCCGGCCCCGAGCCTGGATCGCGGTCGGGCCCGGAAGTGCCCGAGGCAGATTGGCGGCCGAGCCCGTACGATGACCTCATGAGCCCGCCGGAGACGAGCACGGCGACCGAGGCGGCCCGGTATCTCAACCGGGAGCTGTCGATGCTCGAGTTCCAGGCGCGCGTGCTCGCGCTGGCCGAGGATCCTTCGGTTCCCTTGCTCGAACGCGCGAAGTTCCTCGCGATCTTCGGTGGGAACGTCGACGAATTCTTCCAGGTGCGGGTGGCGGGCCTGAAAGAGCAGGTCGCGGTGGGGGTCCGGTCGACGGCGCCCGACGGACTCGATCAGGTGGAGCAACTGCGCGCGATTCGCGTCCGGGTGGAGGAGCTGGTCACGCGCCAGGCGACCGCCTTCACCAAGGAGATCGCACCGGCTCTGCAAGAGGTCGGGGTCGCGTTCACGCCGTGGGAAGAGCTCGACACCGACGCACGCGACCAGCTCACGCGCATCTTCGACGACCAGATCTTCCCGGTTCTCACTCCCCTCGCCGTCGATCCCGCCCACCCGTTCCCGTACATATCGAACCTCTCGCTCAACCTCGCGGTCGTCGTGCACGACCACGCGACCGGAGAAGAGCGTTTCGCTCGGGTCAAGGTGCCGCCACTTCTGCCGCGCTTCGTGCGGGTGCCCGACAGCGCGCGCTACGTGCCGCTCGAGCAAGTGATCGCAGCGCACCTCGACACGCTCTTTCCGGGGATGGACGTGCTCGCGCAGTACCCGTTCCGCGTCACGCGCGACGCCGACATCGAGCTGAGCGACGAATCCGAGGACCTGCTGGCCGCGATGGAGCTGTCACTGCGCCAGCGCACGAAGTTCGGCCTCGCGGTACGACTCGAGGTCGACACCAACATCACGCCCGGCGTCCTGGCGCTGCTGTGCCGTGAGCTCGAGCTCGGACCGAACGACGTGTACCAGGTCGACGCGCCGCTCGACCTGAGCGGACTCTGGGATCTCTACGGGCTGCGCCGGCCCGAGCTCAAGTACTCGCCGTTCACACCGCAGACTCCTCCCCCGCTGGCCGGCGGTAACGAGAGCGACGCGTTCTGGGCGATGCGCGCCGGTGACGTGCTCCTGCACCACCCCTACGACTCGTTCGCGAATTCCGTCGAGGCGTTCGTCGAGCAGGCTGCAGGCGACGACTCGGTGCTCGCCATCAAACAGGCCCTGTACCGGACCGGCGGCGACGAGGCCGGCATCGTCGCATCGCTCGTGAAGGCGGCCGAGGCGGGGAAACAGGTCGTCGCCCTCGTCGAGCTGAAAGCCCGCTTCGACGAGGAGGCCAACATCGAGCGGGCCCGGATGCTCGAGCGCGCGGGCGCGCACGTCGTGTATGGCCTCGTCGGCCTGAAGACGCACGCCAAGGTGCTGCTGGTCGTACGCCAGGAGTCCGACGGCATCCGCCGCTACTGCCACTTCGGCACCGGCAATTACAACCCGAAGACGGCCACGACCTACGAGGACCTCGGAGTCCTGTCGTGCGATCCCGACCTCGGCGACGATCTCTCCGAGCTCTTCAATCACCTCACGGGCTACAGCCGGCCAGGCGAGTACCGGCGCCTGCTCGTCGCACCCATGCACCTGCGGCGGGAGTTGCGGCAGCTGATACGCGGCCAGGCCCGGCCCGACGGCACGATCGCCATGAAGATCAACGCGCTCGTCGACTCCGAGATGATCGACGAGCTGTACGCGGCGTCGGCGGCGGGCGCGCGCATCGATCTCATCGTGCGCAGCATCTGTTGCCTGCGCGCCGGTGTGCCGGGGCTTTCCGACAACATCACGGTCCGTTCGATCGTCGGCCGCTACCTCGAGCACTCGCGCATCATGCGCTTCGGCGCGCCGGGTGCGACCGACGCCGACTACGTCATCGGCTCGGCCGACCTCATGCCCCGCAACCTCGACCGAAGAGTCGAGGCGATGTTGCGGGTCACCGATCCCCGGATGCGCGCCCGGCTCGACGAGATTCTCGCCATCGATTTCGCCGACGACGTGTTGGCGTGGACACTGGAGCGCGACGACACGTGGCGCAAGGTCGACACCGTGCAGGGAATCGAGGGCCAAGTCCGCTTCCAGGAGCTCGCGATCGCGCGCGCCAGGGTTCGACCGTCCGACAGCTGACGCCGTGAGCGACTGCCACCTCACCGTCTCCGACATCATCCGCCGGTCGATCGCGGACACCTACCGGCGCCTCACCACGAACGAAGCCGGACTGCGCGCCGGAGACGATCCGGAAGCGGTGCACCAGGCGCGCGTCGCGACCCGCCGGCTGCGTTCCGACCTGCGGACGTTCGACCGGTTTCTCGAGCCGCGCTGGGCCGCCGATCTCGGCGCCGATCTGCGATGGCTGGGTTCCGAGCTCGGAACTCTGCGCGACATCGAGGTCCAGCGCGACCGGCTCCAGGCGAGCGCGGCCCGGCTCCCGACCGCCGAGGCCGAGGCGGCCCGGCGCGTGATCCGGCGCCTCGAAGCCGACCGCGCCGCGACGCGGCTCGAACTGATGACCATGCTGTCGCAGGCGCGCTACTCGCACGTCCGCGAGCACCTCGCGGCGGCGGCCGTCGCACCCGCCCTGATGCCGGCCGCGTCCGCGGCGGCCGCCGATGTGCTGAAGCCGGTACTGCGCCGACGGTGGAACAAGATCGGACGCACGGTGAATGCGCTCGGCGACAATCCCTCCGACGACGCCCTGCACCGCGTGCGCGTACGCGCCAAGCGGTGCCGCTACGCGGCCGAAGCCTGCGAACCCGCGTTCGGCAAATCCGCCCGCCGCTTGGCGCGCGCCATGACGGGCGTTCAGAACGTCCTGGGCGAGCACCACGACGCGGTCGTCGCCGGCGCGTGGCTCGCGAAGACCGCGCACGAATGCTCGCCGGCCGAGGCGTACGCGATCGGCATGCTGGCCCAGCTCGAAGAAGAGGCCGCGGCCGCGGCGCGCCGCGCGTTCCCTGCCGTCTGGCACGACGCCGACACCGATCGGGTGCACGGCTGGTTGTGACGGGGGAACCGCTCGTGCACGCGGCGGGCGGGGTGATCACCCGTCCCGGCGACGGCGGGCTGGAGGTGCTCGTCGTACATCGCCCGCGCTACGACGACTGGAGCCTGCCCAAGGGAAAGCTCGAACCGGGCGAATCGGCGCAGGCGGCGGCGCGCCGGGAAATCCGGGAGGAGACCGGGATTCTGGTCGAGCTCGGAGCCGCCCTGCCGGACGCCGAATACGTCGATCGCCACGGGCGCCCGAAGGTCGTGCATTACTGGGAGATGACCGCGTGCGGCGCCGAGCCGTGGGCGCCGAACGACGAGATCGACGAGACGCGTTGGATTACGGGCGCCGAAGCCGCGACACTGCTTTCGTACGAGCACGACCGGCGCCTGGTGGAGTTGGTCGAGAGCGGCGCCGACGGAGGACTCCAGTGACCATCTACCTCGTTCGCCACGCCAAGGCGGGTGAGCGCAACGTGTGGGATGGCGACGACCGGCACCGTCCGCTCTCCGCGCGGGGCCGGCTCCAGGCGAGAGGACTCATGCGCGTCTTGGAGGACGCGCGTTTCGAACGGCTGCTCTCGAGCCCGTACGTCCGCTGCATGGAAACCCTCGTCCCGATCTCGGGCGAGCGCGGCGTCGCGATCGAACCCGTCGACGCGCTCGCGGAAGGGGCCGGCCTCGAAGAAGCGGTCGCGCTCGTCCGCAAGCACGCGGTCCACGGTGCGGTCTTCTGTACGCACGGCGACATCATCCCGATGCTGCTCGAGCACTTCGCCGAACACGGTGTCGACGTGGGTGGCGCGCCGCAGTGGCCCAAGGGCTCGACCTGGGTGCTCGACACCGAGCCCACCGGTGAGGTCCGCTCGGTGCGCTACCTCGGACCGCCGCCCGATTGAGTCTGCGCTTGGACGGACGACCCCGGCCCGGGCTGCGGCCCCTGGTTCGTCGTCCGGGCCGGGAACGTCTCGCGAGCGCATCGTAAAAGGGTCGAGTTTCGGCGGATCGTCCGCGAGGTGGCGCGCAGATGGCCGCTTTCCAAGTATTGGTAGACCATCTGTCGGGTCGGGCTGTCGGGTCGGGCTGTCGGGTCGGGCGGGGCCGCCGGATCGGTTCGAACGCGCGTGGGCCCGCCCCGAAGGGCGGGCCCACGTTCGACTCGGAATCGAGTCGTGAATCCGGGTATTGCTTACTCGCCGAAGGTGAACGACAGACCGCTCGCGTCCGACTCGTGGGCGAGGCCGTTGGCGCTCACCCCGAGCACGATCGAGCCGGTGGTCGTTCCCGCGAACTGCTTCAGCACCGACGCTCCCGAGCCCACGAGCACCGACTTGATGCTCTGCGCGGGAAGCAGGTTGTTCGGCACGCCGTCCGAGCACGCGCCCAGCGCGGCGAGTCCCGCGATGTCGAGGCTGTAGCCGGTGTTCGACAAGCCGTCGAAGGTCGGTAGCGCCTTCGGCTTGACGGTGCTGTCGCCGTCCTCACCGGGATAGGCAGTGATACCCGCGTCGCCGACGGTGTCCTTGACGGCCGGGTCCTCCCACAGGCTGCCCTTCACGCGCGCACCCACCAGGTCGCCCTTGGTGATGATCCCGCCGACGTCGATGACGTCCTGGGCCGTGGCGTTGAAGCCGAGCACCGACACGTACGTGCTGATGCCGTTTGTGCCTTCTTTGATGCCGAGCTTGCCGTTCAGCGGGTACGACGCCGGGGCCGTCCCACCTGCGGTCGGGTCTTCGCCGGGTGTCGCACTCGAAGCGCACGACGCGCCGGTCGACGAGAGCTTGGCCGAGACCTTCAACGGCGTCACCGGAGCGCCGAGGATGTTGCAGCTCCCCGCGAGGGTGGTGCCCTTGGCGACGGTCCCCGCGATCGCGGTCTTCAAGCTGGACGTGCTCACGACGATCGCCTGGTTCGTGTCGGTGAGACCGACACCCGCGCCGTTGTCGACCTTGCCCAGCGACACGCCCGCGTCACACGCGCCGACCGTCTGGACATTGCTCGGCAGGGTTGTCGTCGTCGTGGCCGAGTCGGCCGGGTTGTCGGGCATCACAAGCGTCAGGAACACCTGGTCGGGTGAGAATGCGGTGTTGCTGGTCGACACCTTGAGCTGGCAGTTCGTCCAGTCCGGCACGCCGTTGTTCGACGGCGGGTCGTCGGGGCCGATGCAGTTGAACTGGCCACTGGGCTGGATTCCCTTGACCGGATCGAATTCACGCGGACCGGGCGAGGTGAAGGTTGCCGTGCCCGTCGTCGGGTCCGAGATCACGGGCGGGTTCGAGGCGCCGTTGTCGCAATCCAGGGTCGGGTCCCAGCCGGAGCTGTTCGGCGGCACGCCGTCACATATCTCTACGTAGACGTTCACGCCCTTGGCGAAGCCCGTCGCCACCACCGTGAACGACAACGGATTCCCGCTCCCGTCACTCGGGACGACGAACGGGCTGCTCGACGGCGTCGTGATCGCCGTTGCCGCAAACGCCATGCCCGCGCTGAGCATGACGACTGCCGCGGCGATCGCGACGACAACAAGAGGACGCCACATACGGTGCATTGCACACTCCTACAGGGGGCTCGGTCTGACTTGGAGTCATCATGGCTGCCGTGCATCTGGCGCACGACCCTTCGCCGTCGTTGTTCGCCCCGATGTCCCGTCCCATTCACCCAAAAACGTGATCGTTCACCCTTCGCCCGTTGCGGCGCGGGGTGTCCCGCGCCCGGCCTCTGCGCACCCGTCGTCGCCCGGCCTTAGGCGTTCTGCAGCGGACGGGTCGCGGTAGGTTCGCCGCGGCCCTACGAGCGCACCCTCCCGTCCCTCAGAAGGGAACCCCATGACTCTCTCCCCCGGCACCAAAGCTCCCGACTTCACCTTGAAAGACCAGGAAGGGTCTGACGTCACCCTGTCGTCGTTCCGCGGGAGTGACAACGTGATCCTGGTCTTCTACCCGTTCACCTTCACAGGTGTATGTCAAGGTGAGCTCTGCGCCTTGCGCGACGATCTCTCCGAGTTCCAGACCGCGCAGGCGCAGCTGCTCGCGATCTCCTGCGACTCACGGTTCGCACAACAGCAGTGGGCGCAGCAGCAGCACTTCGGCTTTCCGGTCCTGAGCGACTTCTGGCCGCACGGAGAGGTGTCACGCGCGTACGGCGTCTTCAACGAGCAACTCGGCGCGGCCAACCGGGCGACCTTCGTGATCGACAAGCAGGGAACGATCATCGACGTGTTCGAGTCGCCGAACCTCGGAACGCCACGCGACAAGGCCGCGTACGAAGCGGCACTCGCCAAGCTCTGACCGAGTCGGGCCGCGCTCGTCCGGCCCGCTCCTCCGATCAGCTGATCGGACGGCGGCGACGCAGGGAGAGCCCGAGGCCCGCGCCCACGAGGGCGAGACCGCCGAGGGTCATCGGCACGACCGGTGCACCGGTTCTCGGCAGCGAGCCCGAACCGGCCTCGACCGTGACGGTCGGGGTCGACGTCGGCGTCACCGCGGTCGATCCGGGCTCGACTGCGACGCTGGTCGTCGTCGAGCCGAGGCTGTGGATGGTCGTGCTGGTCGCGCCGGCCACCGTCGTGCTCGACGTCGACGTTGACGCAGTCGTCGTCGGCGTGGTGGTCGACGAAGTCGTGGTCGTCGTCGGCTTCACCGTCGTCGAGGTGGTCGACGTCGTCGTGGTCGTCGGCTTCACCGTCGTCGAGGTCGTGGACGTCGATGTGGACGTGCTCGTCGATGTGGACGTGCTCGTCGACGTGCTCGTGGTGCTCGACGTGGACGTGGACGTGGAAGTCGAGGTCGTCGACGTGGAGGTCGAGGTGGTCGTGGTCGTGGTCGCGGTCGGCGTGTCCGGATATACGAGCGTCAGGAACGCCTGGTCACCCGTCGGACCCGTATTACTCGAAGAGATCTTCAGCTGGCAGTTGGTCCAGTCCGGCAACCCATTGTCCGACGGCGGATCGTTCAAACCAATGCAATTGAACACGCCCGTCGGCTGCTCACCCTTCACCGGATCGAATTCCTTCGGGCCCGGCGCAGTGAACGTCGCCGTCCCCAACGAATCCGTGATCACCGGCGGGTTCGACGCCCCATTGTCACAATCGATCGTCGGATCCCAACTCGGATCAGTGTGCGGAACCCCGTCACAAACCTCCGCGTACACGTTCGTGCTCGGCGCGTAACCCGTCGCGACAATCGTGAACGGCAACGGATTCCCCGCACCATCAGTCGGAATCACGAACGGGCTCGCCGACGGAGTCGTGATCGCCGTCGCCGCGAACGCAATGCCCGCAAGGGCCAACACGCAGGCCGTGGCGA
>DATJAA010000403.1:0-10652 GCA_035516815.1 Acidimicrobiia bacterium
CCGATCGCGACGGACCTGCATCGCCCACAACGCGAGCTTGGCGCCGAACGTCGTCGGCTCCGCGTGGATTCCGTGTGTCCGCCCGACCATCGGTGTGTCGCGAAACTCGCGGGCGCGCTTCGCGATCGCGTTCTCGAGCGCGCCCGCCGCGGTCGCGAGGAGATCGACGGCGCGCGTCATCTGCAGCGCCAGCGCGGTGTCGACCACGTCGCTCGACGTGAGGCCGTAGTGCACCCAGGCGCCGGCCGGCGCGCCGACCCGCTCCTGCACGACGTCGACGAACGCCGCGACGTCGTGATCTGTCACGCGCTCGCGCTCGAGAATCGCGGCGACGTCGAACCCGGCGCGCTCGCGCACCGCCTGCGCGTCGGCTTTCGGTACCACACCGAGCCGCGCCCACGCTTCGACCGCGAGCACTTCGACCTCGAGCCACGCGCCGAAGCGCGCCTCGTCCGTGAACAGGGCGGAGATCTCGGGGAGCGAGTAACGAGGGATCACGCGATGGCCTGGGCGCCGATGTCGCGACGGTAGTGGACCCCGGGCCAGGAGATCTCGGCGGCCGCCGCGTACGCCCGCTCACGCGCCTGGGCGATCCCGGCACCGACTGCGGACACGGTCAGGACGCGGCCGCCATTCGTGACGACGTTGCCCGCGCCGTCATCGGCAGTACCGCCGTGGAACACCTCGACCCCCTCGTACGCGGCGGCGCGATCCAGACCCGTGATGACGTCTCCCCTGTGGTCAGGCGCGGGTGGGTAGCCGGCCGCGGCGAGCACGACGCCGGCACACGCGCGCTCGGAAAGTTCGATCGGCGTGGCGAGCGCGCCCGCGGCCGACTCCGAGAGGTGAAGGAAAAGATCGCTTGCCAACCGGGGCACCAGCACCTGGCATTCCGGGTCGCCGAATCGCACGTTGTACTCGAGCACCTTCGGACCTTCGGCCGTAAGCATGAGCCCGCAGAACAGCACGCCGCGGTACGGCGCGCCGCGCCGCTCGAGCTCGGCGAGCGTCGGAATCACCGCCCGCGCCATCGTCTCATCGGCGAGGTCGCTTCCCGCGAAGGGCACGGGCGAGTAGGCACCCATGCCGCCCGTGTTCGGACCGGCGTCGCCGTCGAACGCGCGCTTGTGGTCTTGCGCAATCGCGAGCAGGCGCGCGTCCCGGCCGTCGCACAACGCGAACAGCGAGATCTCGGGGCCGGTCAAGCCCTCCTCGATCACGCACGTCCGGCCGGCGTCACCGAACGCGGCGCCGGACAGGTACTCACGCACCGCGTCGCGCGCCTCCGCGATCGACTCGGTCACGACGACGCCCTTGCCGGCCGCGAGCCCGTCCGTCTTGACCACGTACAACCCGGCGAGGGAACCGAGAAACGCCTGCGCGCGATCCTCGTCTCCGGCTCGAAACGTGGCGTGGCGCGCGGTCGAAACGCCGGCCGCCACGAGCACTTCCTTCATCCACGCTTTCGAGCCTTCGAGGCGGGCGGCGGCCCGGCTCGGACCGAACGCGGCCCGTCCGGCGGCTGCGAGCGCATCCACCACGCCCGCCACGAGCGGGTCCTCCGGGCCGATGACGACGAGATCGGTGTCGAGCTTGGCCGCGAGATCGGCCACCGACGCCGGGTCGGTCGCCGTCACCGGCAGGCACTCGCCGATCTCGGCCATGCCGGGATTCCCCGGAGCGCATACGACGTCGTCGACGAGGGGGGACCGGGCCAGCCCCCAGGCCAGCGCGTGCTCACGCGCACCGCTCCCAATGACGAGGACGCGCGTACTCACGCGGCGCGCGGTAGCACGATCGTCTGGTCGCGCGCGGGACCGACACCCACGATGCTCACGCGCACGCCGACGAAGTCTTCGACGAACTTCACATAGTCGCGCGCCCGGGCGGGCAACTCTTCCAGCCGGCCCGCCGCCTCGATCTCGGTGCCCCAGCCGGGAAGCGTCTCGTATACGGGCCTGGCCTTGTGCAGCACCGACTGATGGTACGGGACGTGGTCGTAGCGCGTGCCGTCCTCACCTTCGTACGCGACACACACGTTGAGCTCCGCGAGCGGCGAGAGAATGTCGAGCTTGGTCAGCGCGAGCTCGGTGCACGTGTTGAGTCGCACCGCGTGCTTCAACATCACGAGGTCGAGCCAACCGGTTCGGCGGCGGCGCCCGGTGTTCGTCCCGAATTCGCGGCCGCGCTCGACGAGCATGTCGCCGACCGCGTCACCTTCGAACAGCTCGGTCGGGAACGGTCCGCTGCCGACACGCGTCTGGTAGGCCTTCACCAAGCCGACGACGCGCTGGATGGCGAGCGGCCCGACGCCCGCGCCCGTACACACCCCGCCGGCAACGGGGTTACTCGAGGTGACGTACGGGTACGTGCCCTGGTCGAGGTCGAGGTAGGTCGCCTGCGCCCCTTCGAACAACACCCATTGCTGCGCGTCGAGCGCCTCGTGCACGAGGTGCACGGTGTCGTCGATCATCGGCGCGAGCCGCGGCACCATCGCGAGATACCGCTCGGCGAGCTCCTTCGCGTCGATCGGCAGGCGGTTGTAGACCTTCGCGAGCACACCGTTCTTCTCGCGTAGCGCCAGATCGAGCTTCTCGCGGAAGATCTTCGGGTCGAGGAGGTCCTGCACGCGAATGCCGACGCGCAGCGCCTTGTCGGCGTACGCCGGACCGATCCCGCGCTTGGTGGTGCCGAGCTTGTTCTTGCCGAGGTACCGCTCCGTCATCCGGTCGAGCTCCTGGTGGTAGGGCATGATCAGATGCGCATTCCCGGAGAGCCGCAATAAGCGCGTGTCGACGCTCTTCGCCTCGAGCATGTCGACCTCGGCGAGCAGCACGGCGGGATCGACGACCACGCCGTTGCCGATCACCGGCGTGACCCACGGGTACAGAATCCCGCTCGGCACGAGCTGGAGCTTGAAGACCTCGCCGTCGACGACGAGCGTGTGGCCCGCGTTGTGCCCGCCCTGGTAGCGGACGCACATCGCCGACTCCTTGGCGAGGTAGTCGGTGACCCGGCCTTTGCCTTCGTCGCCCCACTGCGTGCCGACGATCACCGCGCCGGGCACGTAACGCTCCACCTGTTCGGGGTCACGTTGGGGAAATAGTAGCCGACGACGGGCGCGCGCCGAGCGAGCGTTCGTAGGCTGCTTCCGTGCCGAACGTCCGCGGGATTCCCTATGCATCTGCACCGCGGTTCGGTGCGCCGCGGCCGATCGCGTACGACTCTTCCCGCAAAACGCACGACTTCGGGCCCGCCGCGCCGCAGCCCGTCGACGGCCCGCTCGGAGAGATCGTCCCCGGTATGAACGTGCACGCGACATCCGAAGACGATTGCCTCACGCTCAACGTTTGGACCCCGGACGACGCGGAGGGCCTCAAGCCCGTGCTCGTATGGTTCCACGGCGGCTCGTTCGTCATCGGCGCGTCATCTCAGGCCGTCTACGACGGCACCCGGCTCGCGAACGAACAGGATGTCGTCGTCGTGTCGGTGAACTACCGCTTGGGCGCATTCGGGTTCCTCGACGCGCGATCATTCGGCGGCGTCACGAACTGCGGACTGCGAGACGCGATTTGCGCGCTCGGATGGGTACGCGACCACATCGCCGCGTTCGGCGGCGATCCCGAGCGCGTCGTCGCCTTCGGGGAGTCGGCCGGCGGCGGGCTCGTGTTGCACGCGCTCGCCTCACCCGCGACGCGCGGGCTCCTGTCCGGGGCGATCGTGCAGAGCGGCGCAACCTTCGCCACACTCGATTCCGCCGGCGCGGCCGAAGTTCTGACCGCGCTCACCGCGGCCGCCGGTGTCGACGACCCGGCCCGGCTGCGCGACCTTTCCGCGGACGATCTCGTGCACGCGCAGTCGAAGGCCATGGGCGCGCTGCTCGCGACCGTCGGCATGATGCCGTTCCACCCGATGGCCGGCGACGACCTCGTCCCCCTCACTCCTGTCGACGCGTTCCACCGCGGGACGGCGGCCGGAGTCGCGCTCGTGGCCGGGACGACGGCCGACGAGATGCGCCTCTTCGTCGACCCGACTGCCGCGCCGCCGTCGCGCGACCGCCTGACCCGCCGGGCGGCGCGGTATCTGGGCGTCGACGACGCCGCGGCGGGGCGCATCGTCGACGGCTACGCCGAGGCCCTCGACCGCAACGACACCAACGACATCTGGCGCGCGATGTTCGGCGACCACGAGATGCAGGCGCCGTGCCGGGCGGTGCTCGAAGCGCACGCGCCGCACGGCCCCGCGTACACGTACTGCTTCACGTGGGAAGGACCCGACGTCGGTGCCTGTCACGGAATCGACATCCCGTTCCCGTTCGGCAACTTCGTCGACGGCTGGGACGCCTTCGTCGGTCTCGACGAGCGAGGCGAAGCACTGTCTACGACGATGCGCTCGGCGTGGACTGCCTTCGCACGCGCGGGCGACCCCGGCTGGCCGCGCTATCCGTCCGCGCGAATCCTCGGTCGCGAGACGCACGACGTCGCGCAACACCCGCTGTTCGCCCGCCTACCGGCTATCTAGAGACGAACACCCGCTGCGGGGCCCGGCCGAGCACGCGCTCGACCGTACCGGTCGTCTCGGCGAGCGCGCCGCGGGCGACCGCCTCGAAGAGATGGACCGTCGAATCCGCGAGCCACGGGTCGAGCCCGGCCGCGACGACCGTCTTCCGCCAGCGGTCGAGCGGCAGGTCGACCCGCTTCACCCCGAGCCGGGACGCGACCTCGTCGCCGTCGAGCGCTTCCGGGCCGGTCAGATGCAAGGGCCCGGCGAGATCGGACCGCACGAGGGCTTCGGCGCCGACCGCGGCGATGTCGGCCGGTTCGATCCACGCGATCTTCCCGCTTGCGGTCGGCAGCACGATCTGACCACGCTCGATCACGTCTCGCTGCTTGCCGATCACGCTGGCGAAGAACGACGGCTGCAGCACCGTCGCCGCGCAGCTCGAAGTCGCGAGACGCCGCTCGATCGCGCGGTGGTTGCCGTGCAGACCGGTCTCCAACCCGGCGATGGGGATGTTGGAGACCTTCACGATCCGCTCCACCCCGGACGCCTCGGCGGCCTCGATGGCGTTCGTCTCGAGGTCGACCTGGTCCCTCGTCGGCGAGGAAACGAGGAACATCGCGGCAACCCCGGCGCAGGCCGCCCGGAGACGCGCCGCATCGCGCAAGTCGCCCGTGATGACCTCGGAGACCGGAGGTCCGCCGGACGGGATCGGGCGGCGAACGAACGCGCGCACCTCGACCCCGTCGCGTGGCGCGAGCGTGCGGGCAACCTCGCCGCCGAGCTCTCCGGTCACACCGATCACGAGCACCTTCACGACCTTCGAGTCTCGCGGATACCGTCATGCTCGTGCGCCTTCCGCGACCGGGCCCCGGCATCGGACACGAGCTCAGCGTCCGTCAGGAGCTCGCGTGCGCGCTGCGCGTCCTGGCTCGCGAAGGATGGCGTGAGAACCTGTCGGGGCACATCACCGTCGCGGCGGACGACGGCGGGATGTGGTGCAACCCCTGGGGCCTGTGGTGGGAAGAGGTGCGCGCCTCCGACATCATCCGTCTCGACGCCGAGGGCGAGATCGTCGAAGGCGAATGGGACGTGACTCCCGCGGTGTTCCTTCACACCGAGCTGCACCGCGTGCGCGCCGACGCTGCCGTCGTCGTGCACAACCATCCCTACTACGCGACGCTGCTCGCGACGATGGGCGAGCGGCCTCGCCAGGTGCACCAGAACTCGTGCATCTTCGACGGCGAGCTCGCGTTCGTGGACGAGTACGGCGGCATCGAGGACGCGAATGACGGCAAGTGGCTCGCCGCGCAGGTCGGCGACGCGAGTGGGATTCTGCTCGCGCACCACGGCGCGATCGTCACCGCGCCGACGATCGCCGAGGCGAGCTACAAGGCGGTCACGTTCGAGCGCATGTGCCACCTGACCTACGACACGCTCGCGCTCGGCCGCGAGCCCGAGGAGCTCCCGGCTCCGGCGCGGGCCGATCTCAAGCCCGTGTTGCAGCAGAACACTCCGCAGGCGTACTGGGACGGCGCGGTTCGGCTGCTGCTGCACGATGAACCCGAGGTGCTGCGATGACGGGTCTCTCCCTCGACGACCTGCAGAGCAACGAGTACTTCGGCGGCGGCAAGGGCCGGCGCGAGACGGTCACGTGGCTGCCCGAACCCGAGCCGCGGGATCGCGTGTACACGGTGATCTCCGTCGACGACCACGTCGTCGAGCCGCCCGACGCGTTCACCGGCCGGTTCCCCGCGAAGTACGCGGACGCCGAGCCCCGGGTGCGACCGACCGACGACGGTGGCGAAGCCTGGATCTGGCAGGACCAGGTGCTGCCGAA
Organism: Acidimicrobiia bacterium; assembly: GCA_035516815.1. Lineage (GTDB taxonomy): Bacteria > Actinomycetota > Acidimicrobiia > IMCC26256 > PALSA-610 > PALSA-610. The sequence goes on from DATJAA010000403.1 coordinate 6,341, forward strand.
CGTCGGGTTCAACGCGGTCGTCGGACGCCCGTCGACCGAGTACGGGTTCGAGCCGACGCGCTTCGACGAGATGCGCCGCGGGGCCTGGGACGTACGCGCGCGGGTCGCCGACATGGACATCGACGGCGTCGCCGCATCGCTCTGCTTTCCATCCTTCCTGCCCGGCTTCGTCGGCCAGCGTCTTACGTTGTGGCCCGACGACGAGGAGCTCGCGCTCGCGGCGATGCGCGCGTACAACGACTGGCACCTGGACGCGTGGTGCGGCGCGTTCCCGGGCCGCTTCATCCCCAACCAGATCGCGTTCCTGCGAGATCCCGATGTCGCCGCCGAGGAGATCCGGCGCAACGCGGCACGTGGCTTCCGGGCGGTCACCTTCTCGGAGGCACCCGACAAGCTCGGCCTACCGACGATCCACTCCGGCTACTGGGACCCGCTGTTCGCCGCGTGCGAGGAGACCGACACTGTGCTCTGCCTGCACGTGGGGTCGTCGGGGACATCGCCGACGACGTCGCCCGACGCGCCGCCCGAGATCCCCGCGGTGCTCTTCGGCGCGTACGGCATGTACAGCGCGGTCGACTGGCTCTACTCGCGCATTCCGGTTCGTTTCCCGAACATCAAGATCTGCTTGTCCGAAGGCGGCATCGGCTGGGTGGCCGGGATCATCGATCGCCTCGACCACTGCTTCAAGTACCAGCTTGGCTACCTCCCGACGTGGCGCGACGTCGAGCTCTCGCCGAGCGAGGTGCTGCGGCGCAACTTCTGGTTCTGCGCGCTCGACGACGACTCCAACATGGCCCTGCGCCACCGCATCGGCCTCGAGCACGTGCTCGTCGAATCGGACTATCCCCACGCCGACTCGTCGTGGCCGGACACGCAGGCGATGCTCGTCCGCCAGCTCCGCGACCAGAACGTTCCCGACGACGAGGCCGAGCGCATCACCTGGCGCAACGCGGCCGCACTGTTCCGTCACCAGCTTCCGTGAACACGATCGCGGCGGTCGTCGCGCGCAACGCTCGCGACGATCCGGATGGTCTCGCGTTCGTCGAGGCGATCTCCGGCAAAGCCACGACGTGGGCCGAGTACGACGAAGCGTCGTCGCGGATCGGATCCATGTTCTCGACCGCGTACCGGCCCGGCGAGCGCATGGTGCACCAACTGCCCGACGGGCCCGATGCACAGCTCGCGATGCTCGGGTGCGAGAAGGCCGGCATCATCGCAGTCGGGATCGGCGCGCGCGCCGGCGCGCGCGAGGTCGAACACATCGTCGGCCGCACGGGATTCCGCCGACGCGAGATGACCGGCGACCGGCCCGCGCTCTCGCCCGAGTCCGCGATCGGACCCGACGAACTGTGGTTCCTCAACTCGACCTCGGGAACCACCGGCCTGCCCAAGGTCGTCATGCACAACCAGGCCCGCTGGTTCGCGTTCCACGAGTTCGCCGACCGCGCGGCTCACTTCACGAAGTCTGACGTGTTCTGCTCGGCGCTCCCCCCGCCGTTCGGCTTCGGTCTGTGGACGCGCCACTTCTCCCCGGCGATCACCGGCGCCCCGTGTGTCGTGTTCGAGCGATTCTCGGCGGAGGCCGCGCTCGCGGCAATCGAGCGCTACGGCGTGACCGTGCTCGCCGCCGTGTCGACACAGTTCGTGATGATGCTCAACTCGCCCGCCATCTCGCATCACGACCTCTCGTCGCTCCGCATCATGTACACGGGCGGCGAGATGGTGCCGTACGAGCGCGCGAAGGAGTTCGAAGACCGCACCGGCGCCCGCGTGCTGCAGTTCTACGGGTCGAACGAGACCGGCGCGCTGTCGTGCACCACACCCGGAGATCCGCAGGAGAAGCGCCTCCGTACGGCCGGCCGGCCGATCCCCGAGATGCACGTGCGCATACTCGACGCCGACACCGGCGCCGACATCACGGCGCCGGGCGTTGCGGGAGTCCCCTGCGCGAAGGGTCCCGCGCTCTGCCTCGGCTACTACGACGATGCCGCCGCGAACGAGCAGCTCTTCACCGCCGACGGCTGGATGCGCATGGGTGATCTCGCGACGATCGACGCCGACGGTTACCTGACGGTCGTCGGCCGTACCAGCGACATCATCATCCGCGGCGGCAAGAACATCAGTGCCGCGCAGGTCGAGGACGAGGTCGCGAGCTACCCCACGGTCGCGTTGTGCGCAGCCGTCGCAGTATCCGACGAGACGTTCGGCGAGCGGGTCTGCGCATTCGTGGAGATGCGACCGGGCACGGCACCGGTCACACTCGCCGAGCTGCGCGCGCACCTCGAAGCGCGCGGGACCGGCAAGGAGCTGTGGCCGGAGCGTCTCGTCCCGCTCGATGCGCTCCCGCGTTCGTCGGGCGGAAAGGTCGCCAAAGGCGAGCTACGTGCCCGTGCTGCCGGCGATCAACCGACCGAGCCGACGGACTCGAGCTCGTAGAGGAACTGGAACGCGAACATCGTCGGCCAGACGTCGACCGCGGCCCTCTCGACCTGGCCGAGCCGCATTCCGCCGCCGTGGCCGTCCTGGCCGCCGCGCTCGAACACTTCCAACGGCATGCCGATCGATTCGCGGCGGCGCACCGCCAGGCCGGCGCTCTTCGCGATCCGCTCGAAGCTTCGCCGCGTGAAAAAGCGCACGTGGCCGACATCGAGAATGCCGCGCCGGTCGTAGTCGAACCGGCCGAGCGCCACGCGTGATCGCGGGTACCAGTGGCCGATGTTCGGGATGCTCGCGATGATCGTGCCGCGCTCGCCCAGATGCTCCTCGGCCTGAGCAAGCAGCCGGCGCGGGTCGCGCACGTGCTCCAGCACGTCGGCGGCGAGGATCACGTCGTAGCCGCCGCCGACCTCGGCCGGGATGCCGTGGTCGAGATCGGCTTCGAAGAACCGGTCGACGCGTTCGCCGACGCCGTCGCTCTTGTGCAGATCGACACCCGTGACCTCGTGCCCGCTCGCGCGCAGCAGCTCGGCGAGGCGACCATCGGCGCAACCGAGGTCGAGGACCCGGCTGACCGGCTTGTGTGCGAACCACTGCACGATCCGCCGGTGTGACGTCTCGTCCGAGTTCTTCAGCTCGTACTCGTCGTGCGTCTCGAACGCCATCTCGCCGGTGCCGAACCCGATCTTGTGGGCGCGATAGCGCAGCACGTCGCTCGCGACGTCCTTCGCGTAGCGCATGCCGTCGACATAGCAGATCTCGTCGCCGTAGTAGGTGGGGATCGGGACCTCGAGAATGCGCTTCCCGGCCTCGTGCAGCTGCAGGATGATCTCGGTGTCGAAGGGGAAGCCGTCAGAGTTGTTCTCGAACGGGATGTCCTTCAGTGCGGCAACGCTGTACGCGCGGTACCCGGAGTGCCACTCGGACAGCTCGAGTCCGGCCGCCGCGTTCTCGAAGCGGGTGAGGATCTTGTTGCCGACGTACTTGTAGAGCGGCATCCCACCCCGGCGGGCCGCACCTTTTTCCATCATCCGCGATCCGAAGACCGCATCGCACTCCTCGCGTTCGAGGGGAGCGACGATCTCGGGCAGCATCTCGGGCGCGTACTGTCCGTCGCCGTGCAGCAGGACGACGATGTCGAGCTCCTGCTCGATCGCCCAGCGGTATCCCGCCTTCTGGTTCCCGCCGTAGCCGAGGTTGCTCGGGTGCCGGTTGATCTCGAGCGGCAGCCTCTCGTTGAGCTGCTGATACCCCAGCCCGACGAGATACGTCGCGTCGCCGCTGAAATCGTCGTTGACGATGACCTTGGCGATCTTGGGAACGAAGTCGTCCGGGATCCGGTCGAGCACCGACGCCAGCGTGGACGCGGCGTTGTACGCGACGACGAGAATGCCGATTCGCTTCACCGGAAGCCCCGTCGCATACGGGCGTCAGGCTAGTGGACCTCGCCCGTGACGAGCCGAACCTCATCCGGCGGCGCCCGGTCGGGCTCGCCGCCGTCCGATTGGTCGCTCGAGTCGTCGCCGAGGCGCGGCTCCTTCCGCTGATTCCACAGACCCATGACCGCGACCGCGAGGAGCGCCAACCACGCGATGCCGGCGAGGACCGTTTCGTTGTGCGTCCACGGAGAGCCGTGCGCGATGTTCCACGGGAAGCCGCCGGCCCACCGGTCGTAGACCACCAGCAGCAAGGTGCTCGCGGCGATGTTGTAGACGACGGCCGCGCGCACGTCGATGAGGAACGCGGCCGCGATCGCCCACACGAGGTACCGGCCGCCCGTTGCCGTGCTCAACAGCAGAACGGCCACGAACGACATGCCGAACGCGAGGATCGACGCCCCGGGTCGCCGCCACGCGATGAGCAACGGCACTCCGGC
>DATJAA010000404.1:0-3008 GCA_035516815.1 Acidimicrobiia bacterium
CACGAAGTGCGGCGGGAAGTGCGGCGGGACGACGTGATGTACGGCGGCTGCACCCGCGCCCGATTCCGTGACGAGACCGACGGTGACGGCGGAGATGCCGGTCGCCGCGACGACGGCCAGGGTGGCAATTCGCCGACCGAGCCCGCTTCGGAGCATTGCACGCATGTTCGCCAACCTTTCCGGCCGAACCGATCTTCGGATCGGCCGATGCCCGCACCAACGGTGGTACGCGCGGCGTGCCCCTCAGCGTGATTGCTCTCCACTACCACTTCGGATAACGGCAGAACCGCGGGCGAATCTTGAGTTATTCGTCACAGGTGCCGGAGCGGCGGCTCTCAGCGCGGGACGTCGCGCCAGGCCACACCCTTGTCGGGACGCGGCTCTCCGGGCAGCCCGAGCACGCGCTCGCCGATGATGTTCTTCATGACCTCGTCGGAGCCGCCCGCGATGTGTCCGGCCGGCGCGGCGAGCATCGCCTGCGCGAGGCGAGTGTTCCCGGCGACGGCGTCCGGCCCGGCGAGCTCGACCGTGAGCGCTCCGAGCTGCGTCATGACCCGGCCGCCGAGCAGCTTGCCGATCGATCCCTCGGGCCCGGGCACCTTGCCCTTCGTCGCGGCAGTGAGCGTCCGCATCGACAGGAACTTTTGGATGCGAGACTTGGTGTAGAGGTCGGCGAGCTGCTGGCGGACCCGCGGATCCTTGTTCGCACCGCGCTCCCGGGCGAGGGCGATCACGTTGCTCACGGATCCCCGTCCGCCGCCACCGCCACCCGAACCGATCGCGACCCGCTCGTTCATCAGCGTCGTGATGGCCACCGTCCAGCCCTCGTTCACATCGCCGAGCAGGTTCTCGTGAGGGACGCGCACATTGTCGAAGAAGACCTCGTTGAAACCCGCGCCGCCGTTCATCTGCTTGAGCGGCTTGATCGTGACGCCCGGCGCCTTCATGTCGACGATGAACGCGGTGATGCCCTTGTGCTTCTCCGCGTCAGGGCTCGAGCGGCAGATGATCTCGCCGAAATCCGAGAACTGCGCACCGGAGGTCCACACCTTCTGCCCGTTGATCAACCACTCGTCGCCGTCGCGCGTAGCCGACGTCGACAGCGATGCGACATCCGACCCGGCACCGGGCTCGCTGAAGAGCTGGCACCAGATCTCGTCACCGCGCAACAGCCGTTTGAGGTAGCGATCTTGTTGTGTGGGATTGCCGACGGCGCGCAGGGTCGGCGCAATCATGCCGAGACCGATGATGAAGGCTTCGTTCGGCACCGGAAATCGCGACTCCTCTTGGCCGTACACGATCTGTTCGACGGATGTTCCGTTACGGCCGCCGTATTCCGGTTCCCACGTGATGCGGGCGAGACCGGCGTCGAACTTCATCGCCTGCCAGCGTTTGGCGCGTTCGAGGTAGTCGCCGCCGCCGATCTCCATGTCGTGCTCGGGCGGGGCGCCGATGACCTTCGGTGCGTTCTCCTCGAGCCAGGCGCGGAACTCGGCGCGCCACTCGGCCTCTTGGGGCGTGTCGTTGAAGTCCATGCCCGAAGTCTCGGTCGCCGCCGCGTCGAGCCGCAACCTCGGCGGCGGGCGTTGGCGGCTCCGATCGCTGCTCCGTAGCATCGTCGCCATGGCGAACGCGCGCTTCGATCGCACGCCGGTCTCCGACCCCGAAGAGCTTGGTTTCGATCGAGTGGCCCTCGAAGAGCTGTTCGGGCGCGTCCGGCAGGACGTCGACGCCGGGCGGCTGCCGTCTTGCCAGGTGGCGCTCGCGCGCGACGGGAAGGTAGGCGTCGCGCGTGCGTTCGGCGACGCGTCGATCGGATCGCGCTATGTGATCTTCTCGGCGACGAAGGCGCTTGTCGCCGGCGCGATGTGGGTGCTGATCGGCGAGGGCTCTGTCGCGGTCGACCGGACCGTCGCCTCGTTCGTGCCCGAATTCGCCGCCAACGGCAAGGAGTCCATCACCGTCGAGCAGGTGATGCTGCACACGTCGGGGTTTCCGCGAGCGCCCTTCGCCGCCCTCGACTGGGAGGACCGCGAGCGACGGCTCGCGCGCTTTTCGGCCTGGCGCTGCAACTGGGAGCCGGGCACTCGCTACGAGTACCACCCCACGTCCGCGCACTGGGTCCTGGCCGAGATCCTCGAGCGTGTCACGGGCGGCGACTTTCGCGTGTTCATCCGGGAATGCATTCTCGATCCGCTCGGTCTCGCCGGCTTGGAGATCGGCGTCGCGCCGGAGCACCAGTCGGACATCCGCGACCTCGTGCTCACGGGCGAGCCGGCGACTGCCGACGAATTGGAGCAGGCGATCGGCGTGCGTGCTCTTCCGGTCACCGAGGTCACGCCCGAGGCGCTGCTGTCGTTCAACCGGCCGGAGGTGCGCGCGGTCGGCGTTCCGGGTGGCGGTGGCGTGTCGACCGCGGTCGACCTCGCGCTGTACTACCAGGCGTTGCTCGACGACCGCACCGGGATCTGGAAGCCCGAGGTTCTCGCCGACGCCACCACGAACGTCCGCAATCATCTGCCCGACTATCTGGGCACTCCCGCGAACCGGTCGCTCGGTCTCGTGCTCGCCGGCGACGACGGTCGATCGGCGGCGCGGGGCATGGGTCACACGGTGTCGCCGGGCGCTTTCGGTCACAATGGTGCGGGCGGACAGATCGCCTGGGCCGATCCCGCGACCGGCCTCTCGTTCTGCTACCTCACAAACGGCCTCGACCAGCATCAGCTCCGGGAATGGCGCCGTACCTCGGGCATTGCGAGCCGAGCCGCGAACTGCGCCGGTCACTAGCACCGCGCTACTCAGATCGGGGCGTGCGCGTCCGATGGGAGGTCCGGGTTCCCACTCGGAGGATCGATGCGCGCACGGGTCGTTCTGCTGGCTACCGCCTGGATGTCGATGTTCTTCGGTGCCGGGCAACTGCTCCACCGGGTGTCCGCGACCGTCTCGCTAGGGGCGCTGATGCTCGTCGCCGTGGTCGGGGTACGGGTGACGCTCGCCGTGCGCGCCAG
>DATJAA010000405.1:0-6541 GCA_035516815.1 Acidimicrobiia bacterium
CGGGCGTCCTTCGCGTTGCGCTGGATCCACGAGCGGCGGGCGTCGACGTCGTCACCCATCAGCACCGACAACACGTCGTCCGCGATCGCGGCTTGGTCGACGTCGATCTTCACGAGGTGGCGCGTCGCAGGATCCATGCACGTCTCGCGCAACTCGTGAGGATCCATCTCGCCGAGGCCCTTGAATCGTGCGAACGCGAGCTGACGGTTGGGATGATCTTCCATGACCCGCAGGCGAGCAGCGTCGTCGGCCACGTAGTGCTTGTCGCCACCGATCTCGACCGAGTACAGCGGCGGCTGCGCGACGTACAGGCGGCCGTGTTCCACGAGCGGGGTCATCTGGCGGTAGAAGAACGTGATCAGCAGCGTGCGGATATGACCGCCGTCGACATCGGCGTCGGCGAGGATGATCACCTTGCCGTAACGGGTCTTGGAGACGTCGAAATCGGCGCCGATGCCGCCGCCGATCGCGGCGATGAGCGACTGAATCTCCGTATTGGCGACCACCTTGTCCATCGAGGCGCGTTCGACGTTCAGGATCTTGCCGCGTAACGGCAGGATCGCCTGGCTCCGTGGATCACGGGCGTCGCGGGCCGAACCGCCCGCAGAGTCGCCCTCGACCAGGAAGAGCTCGGCGCCGTCGCGGTCGCGGGACGCGCAGTCGGCGAGCTTGTCGGGCATGCCTACGCCGTCGAGTGCCGTCTTGCGCCGGGTGAGATCGCGCGCCGACTTCGCTGCGCTGCGAGCGCGGGCCGCGTTGGTCGACTTGGTGACGATCGCCTTGGCAGGATTCGGGTGCTCCTCCAGCCAGCGCGCGAGGTGGGTGTTCGTGGCCCGCTCGACGAGGGTGCGCATCTCGGTGTTCCCGAGCTTCGCTTTGGTCTGGCCCTCGAACTGCGGATCGGTCAGGCGTACCGAGACGATCGCGGTGAGGCCCTCGCGCACGTCGTCACCCTGGAACGCCGCGTCCTTTCCCTTCACAAGGTTGCGGTCCTTGGCGTAGCGGTTGACGGCCTGCGTGAGCGCGCGCCGGAAGCCCTCGACATGCATACCGCCCTCGGTCGTGGATATGCCGTTCGCGAAGGAATGGAGACCTTCGTGGTAGCCGGTGTTCCACTGCCATGCGACCTCGACCTCGCCCTCGGAGCCGCGGTCGGCGAAGTACCCGACGTCTTTGAACAGCGGCTCCTTCGACTGGTTCAGGTGCCGGACGAAGTCGACGATGCCGCCGTCGAACGAGAACGTCTCCGACTGCTTGTGGCCGGGCCGTTCGTCGGTGAGACCGATGGTGAGGCCGCGGTTCAAGAAGGCCATCACCTGCAGGCGCTCGGCGATGGTCGCGTACCGGAACTCGATCTCCTCGAAGACGTCCGGGTCGGGCCAGAACGTGACGGTCGTGCCCGTGTGTCCGCGCTTCGATTGCGCGACGGCCTTCAGCTTGCCCTGCGGCACGCCGGGCCTCACTGCGCCACGACCCGACTTCTCGGCCGCATACTCTTGGCGGTAGGTACGCCCGTCGCGGTCGACCTCGAGGACCACGCGCGTCGAGAGTGCGTTCACGACCGACACGCCGACACCGTGCAGACCGCCCGACACCTTGTAGCCACCGCCGCCGAACTTGCCGCCCGCGTGCAGCGTGGTCATCACGATCTCTGCCGCCGACCGGCCCTTGTACTGCGGGTGTTCGTCGACCGGGATACCGCGGCCGTCGTCGGCGACGCGGACTCCCCCGTCGGCGAGCAGCGACACGTCCACCCGCGTGCAGAAGCCGGCCATCGCCTCGTCGACAGCGTTGTCGACGACCTCCCACACGAGGTGGTGGAGGCCGGTCGGGCCCGTTGATCCGATGTACATGCCGGGGCGTTTGCGGACGGGATCGAGGCCCTCGAGCACCTGGATGTGCTCGGCGGAGTAGTCGCCGCCGCCGGATCGGGCCATGGGGCCCACCGTACGCGACGGGTGCGCCGGGAACGTGTAACGGGTCGGGCCGGTCGCGCGCCGCGAGACGCCCCGCCCGATCAGGACCGCCCGACCAGGAAGTCCTCCACCTGCTCGGGTCGCAACGACGGTCCGTACGCGGGACCCGCGCCGAACTCGAAGCCGAGGTCGCGCAGCCGTCGGGCGTGCACCTCGTCCTCTACGTCGATCGCGACTACGACTCGCCCGAGTGCCCGCGCGTATTTCACGATCGCGGCCAGGAGCGCGGTCCGGGCGTCGCCGGTCTCGCCCGGATCGTCGGGACCGCCGACGTCGCGCACGGCCGCTACGAGCGGACCCGCGATCGTCAACGACGGCGCGGGGAGCCGGCGCAGCTGCTCGAGGGAGGAGACGGCCGAGCCGAAGTCGCGCAATCCGACGCCGACGCCCATCTCGTCGAGCGCGACGACGACGCGCGTCGCCGCTTCGAGATCGTGCGCGACCGCGGCTTCGGGTATCCCGAGCCAGCACAGACCCGGTGTCACGACACTGCGCGCGAGCATGTCGCGCACCAGCTCGGGAAACACGTGTGAGAGCGCGCCGGTACGGGTCAACGTGGTGCTCAGACCGGGCACGATGTCGGCCGGCGGGCGGCGTTCCCAGTCCTCGATCTGGGCGATCATGGTGCGGACCAGCGCGACATCGAGGCTGCGGGCCATCCCGGCCTCGTCAACAACACGCGAGATCGTGGTCACGTCCTCGCGGAGGCCCGCAGCTTCCCAGTCGACGGAACAGTCGAAGCCGACGACGGCGCCACTGGCAAGCTGCACGAGGGGGGAGCACATGATCGGGAGGCGCGGCTGATCGAGCAGACGACCGACACTGCGACTGATGCGCCGGGCTCGCGCGAGCTGGCGCCGAAGCTTCTCGTCGAACATCTCGACGCGCCCGCGCCCGAGTCGCTTGGCGCGGTACGCCGCGACGTCCGCGTTCGACAGGAGCTGATCGATCGACACCGGGTCCTCGCCCGACGCTGAAGCGATGCCGATGCTCGCGCCCACCAGCATCTCGTGCCCGTGGACGTCGTACGGCTCGCTCAGGGCGTCGAGCAGGCGTTCGGCGAGTTGCAGGGCGTTCGCCTCCGCGGCCGGCGTCTCACGGGTGCCGTCCGATTCGAGCGGCTGCGCGCAGCAGACGACGAACTCGTCGCCGCCGATGCGAACGCAAAGGTCCTCGGTCCGTAGCGCGTCCCGGAGCCGGCCCGCGACCAGCACCAGCAGCGCGTCGCCGGCCGCGTGACCCAACATGTCGTTCACGCGCTTGAACCCGTCGAGATCGATGTACAGCAATGCGACGCCGGGCCCGCCGCGCCGCATGCGCGCCAACGCCGAGGTCATCTCCTCGACCAGCAACGCCCGGCTGCCGAGTCCGGTGAGCCGGTCGTGGGTCGCATCGTGCTCGAGCCGCTCCTCGAGGCACTTGCGCTCCGTGACGTCCTCGAGCGTCCGGAGGTAGCCCGTCACCCGTCCGTCCGCCTCCATGAGAGGCGCGGCGCGCATGCTCACCCAGCGCGTCGCGCCGTCCGGCAGCTCGATCGCGATCTCTTGCGACGCGGCCGGCTCGTCCGAGACGGTCTCGGGCGGGATCACGGTCAGCCAACCGTGACCCAACGCGCCGTGTGCAGTCAGCCCGGTCAATCGCTCGAACGCGGGATTCACGAGTGTGCACCGGCCGTCCAGGTCGACCTCGAAGATACCGATCGGGCTTGCACCGAAGAGCGTGCGCCAGCGCGCCTCCCGGTCGAACACCGTCTGATCGACGGCACGCACGATGGTGCCACGGATGTCGGGATGGTCGACCAGGTTGAGAAGCACCAACGTCATGTCGTGCCAACCGTCGTTCTCGTTGTGCACGCGGATGCGAACGTTCACGTCGACTCCGGGCGTCTCGCGACTGCGCGCCAGGCCGTCGAGCACCACCCCGAGGTCGTCCTCGTGCACCCAGTCGGCAATGCGAGCCCGGATGTCGCCGACGCCTCCGAGTCCCGCGTCGGCGTACCCGCCGAGGCGGCCGAGCATGATCCGCGGTTGGTAGTCGGGCCCGAGTATCGCGACGGCGTCGACGAGAGCGCGCACGATCTCGGGATCGCGGACATCGAGCGGCACGGCTCCGGCGCCTTCGCCGTAGGGCGCGACGAACGGAGAAACACCTGCCATCGGCGTTGCATCGACATCGCCGGCCCGAAGCCTTATAGCGTCACGGTCATGACGACGAACTTCGCCTCCCCGGAGGACCTTCTCGGCGCCGTCGGGTCCGACCTGGGCGTTACCGAATGGGTGACGATCACCCAGGACCAGATCGACAAGTTCGCCGAGGCCACCCTGGACAACCAGTGGATCCACGTCGACACCGAGCGCGCCAAAGCGGGACCATTCGGGACCCCCATCGCCCACGGCTATCTCACGATGTCACTTTCGGCACATTTCCTGTCGCAGCTCGTGCACGTGAGCAATATCTCGATGGGAATCAACTACGGGACCGAAAAGGTCCGGTTCCCGGCGCCGGTCCCGGTGAACTCCCGCGTCCGCGCCCGCGGCGAGCTCCTGGATGCCAAGGAGGTGCCGGGCGGCGTCCAGGCGACCACCCGCATCACCATCGAACGCGAAGGGGGCGACAAGCCCGTCGCCGTCGTCGACGCGATCTCCCGGTACCTCGCGTGACGGCACTCGACAACTTCCGACTCGACGGCAAGGTCGCGATCGTCACCGGCGCGGGCCGTGGGATCGGCGCGTCCATCGCGCGCACTTTCTCCGACGCGGGCGCGAACGTCGTCATCACCTCCCGGACGAAGGAACAGCTCGACGAAGTCGCCGCCGACGTGCGCGCGGCGGGCCGGGAAGCGCTCGTCATTCCCGCGGACGTGAACGACAACGACGTGCTGGAGGAGATCGTGGCGCGCACGGCGTCAGAGTTCGGCCGGATCGACGTCGTCGTGAACAATGCGGGCGGCACCATGCCGCGGCCGTTCCTCAACACGAGTCCGGGCTTCTTCGAGCGGTCGTTCCACTTCAATGTGACGACCGCATTCGTTCTGAGCAAGGCCGCGACGCCCTACCTCCTCGCCGCGGACGGCGGCTCGATCGTGAACATCTCGTCGGCCATCGGTCGCCTTCGCGACCGCGGATTCGTCGCGTACGGCACCGCGAAAGCGGCGCTCTCGCATATGACGAGGCTCACCGCCGCCGACCTCGCACCGAAGGTGCGCGTCAACGCGATCGCGGTCGGCTCGATCGCCACCAGCGCGCTCGAGATCGTCCTCCAAGACCCCGAGATCCAGGCGGAGATGGTTCGCCGCACACCGCTCAAGCGGCTCGGACGGCCCGAGGACATCGCGCTGTGCGCCCTTTATCTCGCGTCGCCGGCCGCGAGCTTCGTGACCGGCAAGCTCTTCGAGATCGACGGCGGGCTCGAGGAAGGCAACCTCGAGCTGGGTCTCCCCGACCTCGAGTAGCGACCGCGTCCCGCGGGCTCGAGCCCCGACACGGTCCGCGTGCTCGTGACGGACGCGCCGTAACATCGCGAACGTTGAAGATTCGTCGGGCAGCAGGGCGGGCTGCGCTGGCGTGCGTGTCCACGGCAGCGATTGTCGTGTACATGCCGCGTCCGGCCGCGGCGGAAGGATCGCGGACGCTGTACGCGTCCCCGGCAACGTGCGCACCGAACTCGTCGAACGGCAGTTGCCGTGCCAACATCGAGTGGCGAACCAGCTTCTACGGTCCCGCCGGAAGCACGCAGGTCCGGCGCCGCACCATCATCCAGGTCTTTGCCAACTCCGGCGAGACCATCGCTCTCGGCTCCAGCACCGTGGGCGTCGGCAGTGGCGACATCGTCGTGTTCGACCCGTCGGTGATCACCGACCCGTCGGCCGAACCGTTGCCCGCGGTGACGACGGGCGTCAACGGATTCAAGTGCTCCGACCAACGCACCTCGAGTGGAATCGCCACACAAGGCCAGATCACTTCGCGCGCCCTGGAGCTTGCGGGACCGCAAGCGGTATCGGGAGGCGGTAACCCGTCCGGGTATGTCCCGTGCCACTACACCGCGCCCGTCACCGGCATCTACTCCGTCGTCTTCTATGGCCCCGACGGCGACGGCGTCGACACCGACGGGGGCGCGACCGCCGACATCAACCTCGCCGCGGCCGCCAATTTCAACTCTTCGCAGCTGGCGACGATCGCAGCGTGGGACGTGACCGTCCGCGCCAACGACACTTCGATCTCCGACATCGACGGTCGCGTGTTCACGACTGCCCTCGCGGCATCGACCGCGGGCAACGGCCGGCCGCTCGGCATCACGTTCTACGTCACGACGAAGGACGGATTCGTGTACCGGGTGCAGACGCGAGGCGTCGACCCCAACGGCTTCGCCCTCTACGGCAATCAACTCGGCTACATCGACGCCGACGGCACCGGCCCGCTCGATCACGACATCGTGGGCACGACGAGCTCGAGCCAGCTGACGGGACTGGCCGGGAACGCGACACTGGCGCCGCCGGAATATCCCATCTCGTTCGGCCCGCTGGCGCCCGAGACGCTCGCTGCGCTGGGAATCCCGGCGACTCCGGC
>DATJAA010000406.1:0-4325 GCA_035516815.1 Acidimicrobiia bacterium
TTCCGGCGATCTACGACCGCGCGCGTGTCTTGCGCGCCGGGATGGTGACGCGGCCCGACTTCTGGTGGGAACAGGTCTTCTGGAGCTTCATCGTGGGCCGGGCCAAAGCCCATTTCATCGCGGTACATTCGGATGCACACGGCCGTGACGACGGCTATGTCGGTTACGAGATCACCGGGCACGGCCCGTCGGGACTCACCGAGCGGAATCTTTCGATCACCGATATGCAGGCCGAGTCCACCTCGACCTGGATCCGGCTGTGGCGCTTCGTCTTCGGCGTCGATCTCGTCGCGACGGTCGTCGCGCCGAATGCCCCGGTCGACGATCCGCTTCGCCACGTCGTCGTCGACAGCCGACGAATACGCGTCGAAGCCGAGAACGACCACCTGTGGCTCGCCCCCCTCGATCCCCTTGCCGTCCTGCTGGCGCGCACGTATGCCGTTCCGGGCCGGGTCGTCATCGCGACGCGCGATCCCGCCGGCGCGCCCACGACTGTCGCGGTCGAATCAGGTGCCGACGGTGTGTCGTGCGAGACGACCGCGGCCGAGGCCGATCTCGAGTGCGACACCGGGGTGCTCGGGATGTGTGTCCTCGGCGGGAACCGCTGGAGCGAGCTCGCGGCCGCGGGGCGCGTCACCGTACGGCGGCCGGAGATGCTCGCGCATGTCGACGCGATGTTCCTGTCGACGCCCGCGCCCGCCCTGCTCTCGCACTTCTAGGCGGGCGTCGGGTGCCGGGTGCCGGCGGTGATCACGCCCATCCGGAGCCCGCGCCCGCGACCATCCCGAACGGACCGCTCGGCCAGCGGAAGCAGTCGGTCATCAACTGGTCGACCTCGGCGCGCGTCGCGATCCCCTCGTCGACGACCCGCTGCGCTTCACGCACCATCGCGAAGTAGACGCGGTTCGCAACGAAGCCCCATTCCAACGGATTGTCCTTCACGACGATCGGGTGCTTGCCGCAGCGGGTCGCCGCCTCGGTGACGATTGCGATCGTCGCTTCGCTCGTCTCGGGGGTCACGACGATCTCGGCGAGCTTCATGACCGGCGCGGGGCTCGCCCAGTGCCATCCGATCACGCGATCGGGGCGATCGGTGGCGGCCGCGAGCGCGGTGATCGGCAGGCCCGAGGTGTTGGATGCGAGGATCGTATGGGTCGGGACGACCCGGTCGAGATCACGGAACACCCTGATCTTCACGTCGAGGCGCTCCGGCACCGCCTCGATCACGAGATCACTCGCGGCGGCGTGTTCGAAGGTCTGCGTGAAGGAGATCCGATCGAAGGCCGCGTCGGCTTCTTCGCGCGTGACCTTGCCGCGTTCGATCGCGTTGTCGAGACCGAATCGCCCGGTCGTGACGTGCGCGCGCGCATCGTCGAGCGCGGCGGGCGCGGTGTCGTAGCACGCGACGTCGTCGCCGGCGAGGGCGCACACCTGTGCGATGCCGCCACCCATCACGCCGGCGCCGATCACCCCGATTCTCATGCCGGGCGGATCACGAGCTGCGCGGGAGATCGATGCGAGCGAGCCAGAGTCCGGGAGCTTCGAGCTCGGGTTGGGTGGGCACCATCGATTCGTCCGACCAGATGCGGTTGAGCTGATCGAACGATCCGTCGCTGCGTTCCATGACGCCGCGACAGAACGCGACCCCCGCGTCGTAATGGTGTCGGTCGAGCTCGAGGCCGAGCAAGCGGTCGACGAATCCGGTCGCGTCGCCGCGCTCGAGGCGGTGCCGGCGCAGCGCCTCGTCGACACGGCCGTGCGAGGTCACCATGCGCTGTCCGATCGACTCCACGACGACGTCGGTGTAGCCCTCGAGCACCGATACGAATCGCTGCAGGTCGGCGAGCAACGGCTCCTGGCGTTCGGTGCGCATCGCGCCGAGCAACATGTCGGGATCACTGAGGCTGGCGAGCGCCTGCATCGACGAGGGGTCGGAGGGGTCGAACTCGCCGAGATGCTGTTCCATCGCGTCGGGCCGAATCTCGTACGCACCGACGTAGTCCGAGGCATGCCGGAGCAGGCGCTCGCGTACCCACGGGATGCCGCGCTGCGCGCCGTGCACGACTTCGCGCAACGCGACCGCGTAGCGCAGCTCGTCGAGCGGGAGCGACCACCGTTCGGCGAAAGCTTCGACGTTGTGAGGGACGAAGAGCAGCGTCGGCGGTCCGTCGAGCGGGAGCGGAAGATCGAACTGCCCGAGCGCACGGTGCGAGAGGAGACCGATCATCGAACCGGACCACCCGCCCAGCAGGAGCGGCATCATCATCGCGAACAACATGTCGGGGGAGAAGGCGGCGCCCAGAGCGGCGACGTCGGTTCCCACGCCGGGCCCGGAGCGGGTCAACGCGTTCGCGAGCGCGCCGAGCACGGGCTCGAGTCCGCTCAGGGTGACGTTCGACCACGTGGCCCGGTCGACGCTGCGCGCGGGGACGCTCAGCGCGGCCGAGATGTCGGTTGCCTCGCCGACCATCAGTTGCACGGCCCGGACGACTTCCTCGAACGCCCGCTCGGCCTCCGGGTCGATCGGCGGCTCGACGCTCGTCTCGCCGGTCTCGACGTCGACGTTCGCCATCGCCTGCGCGGTCCGCCGCGCGACCTCCATGTTCACGGGGCCGGGCGACTGCAACATCCGCATGATCTCGGAGAGATCGAGATTGAAGGGGTTCGGAAAGCCCTCCCCCATTTGGGGAACGTCGCTCACTACGCCAGTCTATGGAGCATGGCCGATGAGATCGTCGTCGCGGTTACGGGTGTCTCGGGGTTCCTCGGGCAGCGGCTCCTCCCGCTCCTCGACGCCAGCCCGACCGTCGGACGCATCATCGGTCTCGACATTCACGACCCCGCCCGGCGCGCGCGCAAGCTCGACTTCCACCGTATCGACGTCCTCAGCACGGACATCACCGTGTACCTGCGCGACATCTCGGCCATCGTGCATCTCGCGGCTGCGCCCGGTCCGCTACGCGACGACGCGCTGTTCACGCGCGTGAACGCCGAGGGGACGCGGCGGATGCTCGCGGCCGCGACGGAAGCCGGGGTGAAAAAGATCGTGCGACCCTCGAGCACGGCCGTGTACGGCGCGTGGGCCAACAATCCGGTGCCGCTGACCGAGGAAGCTGCGCTCCGCCCGAGCCCCGCGTACCTCCCCGCGATCGTCGACGGAGAGTGCGAACGGATGCTCGCGGAATGGGGGAGCGCGCGCCCGGGGCGGACCGCGACCCGGCTTCGCATCGCGCCGATCGTCGGTCCCGGCGCTTCGTCGTTGCTGAGCGCGATCGCGTGCGGGCGCACGCCCCTGAGGGTGCGCGGCGCCACGCCGCCCGTACAGGTCGTGCATGTCGACGACGCGGCTGCCGCGCTCGAGCTCGCGACGTCGATCGACCTCGACGGCGCGTACAACGTCGCGGCCGACGGTTGGCTCGCGTTCGAGGACGCGGCGGCGCTCGTCCCGCGGCGCCGCGTGCCGCCGCTGCCGATGCAGCTTGTGAGCCGCGTGCTCGCGGTGAGCTGGACGACGGGGCTCGGCGATGCACCGCCGTCCGTGCTGCCGTACGTCGTGCACCCGTTCGTGGTCGCGAACGATCGGCTCAAGGGCGCGGGATGGAAGCCGCAGCACTCCAACGAGGAGGCGCTGCTGCTCGCGTCGGAAGCCCCCGACGGAAGCCTTGTCCCGCTGCTCGCGGGCGCGGGCGCCGTCGCAGCCGGCGCGGTGCTCGGCGGCTGGTGGCTGACGCGTCGGAGCCGCCGGCGCTCCTGAGGTAGGACGGGACGGTGGGCACGGCATTGCGCACGAATCGAACGCGGATGGCGTCCGCAACGGCCCGGTGGGTCCTTCCGGCCGGCGGCTTGGCCCTCGTTGCCGTCGTCGTGTTCGGCTTGTGCATCAATGCGGCGGCGCGGCTTCCCTGCTACGACGTCTGTGGTTCCGACATCGGGCGGCTGTACCAGGATCGCGGAATTGATCGTCACCACCCGCCGTACTTCTCGCGCGACTTCGAGTACCCGCCGCTGATCGGAGCCGTGATGTTCGCAGCCGGGGTTCCGTTCGATCACGGTCTCCGAGGCCCGTTCCTCGTGAACGTGGCGCTGCTCGTCGCGCTGGCGGCGATCACGACGTGGGTGCTCTGGCGCCGTAACGGAGATCGTGCCTGGCGCTGGGCGCTGGCGCCTCCACTCTTGGTCCAGGGCCTCACGAACTGGGATCTTCTCTCGGTCGCGCCCGCGACCATCGGGCTCGTCCGGTGGGAGAGCGGGGCCGCGCTCTCCGCGGGCGTGCTTCTCGGCGTGGGCGCGGCGGCGAAGCTGTATCCGGCGCTCTACGTTCCGAT
>DATJAA010000407.1:0-5475 GCA_035516815.1 Acidimicrobiia bacterium
CGGGCGCGAGCCGCGAGAACGGTCGCGCCGTTGTCGGTCGAGGCCGCGGGAATGCAGACCGCGCTCACGCCGGACCCGGTTCCGGGATCGACCACGACCGCCACGTGCAGCTCGCTCGCGGCGCAGGCGCGACCGACCGCCTGCCCGCCGACGGGTGCGACGAACGCCCCGACGACAGCTGCGAGCAACGCGAGAGAGCGGCAGCCGGCATGCATCGGACCGTCACCGGCGCCGTCTCGCGCCGGCGACGAAGGCGGCGCCGACCGCGAGGATCAGCACTCCGACGAACGCGACCGGTGCGGACGACGAACCGGTGCGCGGGAGCTCGGCTTCGGCCGCGACCGTCTCGGGCGCGACGGTCGTCGCATCGGTCGAGCCCGTGTCGCGAACCGTTGTGCCCGTGTCGCGAACCGTTGTGCCCGTCTCCGGCACGGTCGTGGTGACCGGCGCCGCGCAAGGCGTGGGAACGCCCGGCGTCGTCGCCGACGCGGCGACGGGAAGCTCGACCCCCGCGACGGCCGGGATTGCCTGCACGGTTGCGAACGCGTCGGGGACGAGCTTGCCGCCGGTTCCGGGCTGGAACGCGATGCCGCCGCGATCGGCGACGGGTCCGGTGCAGCCGACTTGGAGGGCGAGCAGCGCGGAGAGGCCCGGACCGTCGACGTGGCCGGTGGCGGTGCGCAACGCCGCGAGCACCAAGCCGGTCGAATTCGCGTCCGTGGCCTGATCGCCGCGCGAGAGGAAACCCCATCCGCCTCCCGCGTTGCGCACCGCGTCGAGCGCGGTCACGCCCTTCGACGCGGCCGTGCTGTCGCCCTGTGCCTGCAGACCCGTTACCGCGAGCGCGGTCGAGTTCGTGTCCGGACCCGAGAAGGTCGCGGGATCGACAGGAGCGCACGCGACCGACGTGTCGGCGCGGAACGCCGTCCACGAACCGTCGACACACTGCTGACTCTCCAGCCATGTCACGCCGGCCGTGTTCGTCGCGCCCGCGGAATGCAGCGCGAGGAGCGAGAGGCCCTGCCGGAAAGCTCCATCGAACGTGGGATCAGACGCGCCGAACAGCCCGCTCGCCTGTTGAGTCGCCTCGAGCCGCGCGACCAGGTCGACGTGCGCGCTTCCGAACGAAGCCGGATCTTGCCCGCCGGCCTTCGCGGCGAGGATGAGATACGCGAGATCGCCGGGATCGTCACTGCCCGAGCTCGCGACGAAGTCGTCGACGTGGCCGCCCAGGTACGCGAGCAGCGCGGCGACGGTCGTCCGGCCCACGCCGGCTGATACCAGCGCGGTGACCGCCTGCGCGCTCTCCGAGTAGTTCGGCAGCGACGGGTTCGTCGCCGAAGGGATGAAGCCCGACGCGTTCACCTGGTGAGCCAGCCAGGCGGCCGCGTCCTGTGCGTCGGTTTTCGTATCGCTACTGGGCGGTGTGGCCGACGCGGGAGCCGCGACGGCGAGGGCCAGGCCGGCAGCGAGGAGGAATGCCACGCCCTTTTTCATCGGGTGTCCTTCCACTCGTGCCGCAGCAACAGGAATGGACAACCCGATCGAGATCGAGCGCTCACTACCCGCAAACCACGACGGTGTCTTCGGAGCTGCTCTTCGCGGGTATCCCGGCTCGCAGGGCCGGAGCCCTGTCCACGGTTGCGGGTCAGCGCCGGATTTCTACCGGACTTCCCCCACTGGGAGCGAGGACATGGCACCACGTGCGCGTTGTCGCAGTCAAACCCGTCGCGAGTCGCTGTCCGCGCCGCGGCCGCGGCGAAGGTGCGCTACCGGCGCAGCTGGCTCGGGATCCGCGCTGCCGCCAGCGAGGTCGCGAGCGCGACTGCTCCGCACATGACGAACGCCAGAGTGAGTGCAGCCGAGCGCGTCCACGAAAGCGCGGCGCCGGCCGCGACGATCGCGCCCGTCACACCCGTGCCGAGCGCAACTCCGAGGACGTCGCACAGCTGAAGCGCCGCGGTCGCGGTCCCCTCACCGCCTTCGGGTGCGTTGTCGAGCACTACCAGCGAGATCGGAGAATACGCAATCCCCATCCCGAGGCCGGCGACGCCCCACGCGAGCAGCGCGGTTGCCGCCGGAACCTCGCCGCGTACCACGAGGATCATCAGCCCGATGCCTGCGGCGATCAGCGCGAGCCCGACGCGCACGAAGACACGCGGCCCGATCTGTCGCACGCGACGCTCCTGGATCCACGAGCCCGCGGTCCACGTCAGTGTCGCGGCCGTGAGCGCGGCCCCGCCGAGCACGATGCTCGCGTTGCGCACCGTCGTGACCGTGAACGACACATACGCATCGGTACCGAAGAACGCGAAGGTGGTGAGACCGCGTACCGCGACGGCCGCCGGCAACCCGGACGCGAGACGGACCGTTCCGCGGGGGACGAGGCGGACGAAGGCGCGTGCACCGATCGTGAAGCCCACGGCGACGAGCAACGGGGTCGCGATAGCAGAGTGCGACGACGCGCCCGCGAGAACGAGACCGGCTCCGGCGATCAGCGCGAGCGCGCCGACGCGGCGATCGACCGGATGCTCGCCGCCCGGCGCGCCCAAGTCGTGCAAGGCGCGCGTGGTCATCACCGCGGCGAGCGCCACGAGAGGCAACAGGCCGAGGAAGACCCACCGCCATCCGAAGCTCTCGGCAATCGCGCCGCTCACGGCGGGCCCGATCAGGCCGGGCAGCACCCACGCGGTCGACATGACGGCGAACATGCGCGGCTGTGACTCCGGTGGGTACGCGCGGCCGACGGCGACGTACGCGACGGCGGGAATCGCCCCGGCGCCGACGCCTTGCACCGAGCGCGCCACGACGAGCAGGGCCATGTTCGGGGCGAGTCCACCCGCGAGCAGGCCGATGGCGAAGAGCGCGAGCCCGACGACGAACGGTCGCGCCGGACCCTTGCGGTCGGCGTCATAACCGGCCGCGATGACTCCGAAGAGGCTGCTCAGGAAGAACGCGCTGAACACCCAGCCGAGCAGGTTGATGTCGTGCAGGTCGTCTTCGATGATCTTGAGGATCGTCGCGACCGCGAGTCCTTCGAAACCGACGAGCGTTACCGTGAAGACGAGCCCGAGCGTGAGCGATCGGCGGCCGGGCGTCCACACCCCGGCCGCAGCTGCTGCTCGATCCTTCACGGCACCCATGGTGCCCGAAATCGACTGCGTGTTCCCGACTCGTCCCGTCGTGAGCGGGCGTTTGCCCGGGAACCTATTTCGCAGCCAGGTCGCGCGCTACGGGCAAGCTGAGCGCGATCTTCGTGAAGTGAATGCTCCCGCCGAGACGCGGTTGCGCGTACGCGACCGTGGTTGCGACGAGCTGCAGGGTGAGGTGCGCGCCGGCGTGCGCGGCGAAGACGACCGTCTCCAGCGGGATCGCAGCCTGGTGGGCGCGACCGTCGAGCGTCACGTCGATCGGGGTGACCTGATTCCCGAGCACGATGCCGGTGGAGTCGTCGACGATCTGCGCGAAAACGCGGGTCGGTCGCACGCCCGCGGGTGTGGTCCCCTCGTAGGAGAGTGAGAGTTGCGGCGCGCCGATGACGACGGCGCCCGCCGGCACGGGCAGCGTCAAGTCGGCGGCGTGCGCGGCCCGGGCAGGGGTGATGCCGGCCGCGATCCCGGCGAGAGGATCCTTGTTCGTGGCGGCCGGGTGGGCGGGACCGGATCCGCCCTCGGCCACGAAGCTGAGCCCGCCCGCGCCGGCGGCGGTGAGCGGAGTGCCGAGCGGCAGCGGATAGTCGTCGCCGGTGTAACGCCGGCCGTTCTGGTCGACGAACGCAAAACGTGGTCCGGTCGTGACCTTTGCTTCGTTCTTGACGTAGCGGTTCAACCATGCAATCACCGCGATGCCGACCTGCCGCGTGTCTCCCGGATTCGTCAGGCACACGCCGTGACCGCCGCAGAACCAGAGCATCGCGGCGGGCACGCCCCTCGCGCGCAGGATCCGGTAGTTGGTGATGCCCTCGTCGAGGGTGAACAGGTTGTCGACGGTGCCTTGCACGATGAGCGTCGGGACGGTGATGCGGTGTACGAGGTCGCCCGGACCGCGACTCGCGAACCACGCGCGGTCGGCGGGATCGATGATCTCCGTCGTGATGCTTGCTTGATACGCGGAATGAATGTGCGGGTCGACGGAGCGGCCCGTCGTGGCCGAGACGAGGATTCCCGACCATCCGTTCTTCGGGGTCGATGCCTTCTCGAGGCTCGTCGTCAGCGAGTGCCAGGCGATCATCGGTGTGATCGCGTCGATCCGGCAGTCGATCGCGGCAGCGATGAGTTGGATGCCGCCCCCGTAGGAACCGCCGGCCATGCCGACGCGCGGATCACGCGGACCGTCGAGTTGCACGCCCGGTTGCGCGGCAACCCAATCGAGCATCCGTTCGACGTCGCGGCCCTCGTACGAGGCACTGTCGACCTCGACGGTTCCGGTCGACGCGCCGAAGCCGCGCGGGTCCCACGTGAGGACGTTGTATCCGGCCCGTTGCAGGGAGCCGATCCCGACCGAGCCGAAAAGGCCGACGCTCGTCGTGTCGGTGTCGCCCGAGAGTCCCCACCCGGGACCCATCAAGACGGTGGGAGCCGGATGCGCACGGCCGGCATTCGGGGCCGGGAACCAGTGTAAGCGGATCTTCGCGCCGTCGAACGACGTCAGGGTCCAGTCGCTCGCGACTCCGGGCACCCTGGCGGCCGCGACCTTGCCCCCGGCCGGCGGGACACACGCTGCCGGCCGCGGCGTGCTCGTCGACGAAGGCGCGGTCGACGGGTTCGGCGGAGAAGCCTTGGATACAGACGACGAACAGGCTGCGAGCACGGCCGCGATCACGGCGCAACTGATCAGAATGTGTTTGCGTCGCCGCATCGTCCCCCCGGCTTGGACCGTTCGAAATCTAATCAAATGGCGCGCGGGGGCGTATCCGATGCGGGCTCCTGGGTAGACCGGCCGAGATCGCCAGGACAGACTTTTGCCGAACATCTTCCGAAGCCAAGGAGTAGCGCATGGCCCAGAGTGCCGGACTGCATGAGCCCGAAAGCCGGTTGACTCAAGACACCATCGATCGTCACCGTGCGCTCACCTCCATCCAGGAAGAGTTGGAAGCCGTCGACTGGTACGCGCAACGGGTCGAAGCGACCGGCGACGCCGGCCTCGCCGCGGTCCTCGCGCACAACCGCGATGAGGAGAAGGAGCATGCGGCCATGACGCTCGAGTGGTTACGGCGGCACGACCCCGTCCTCGACCGTCACCTGCGCACGTACCTCTTCACCGCGGGCCTCTTCGCCGAGGGGTCGATTCTCCAACTCGAGTCGGAGGAAAGTGCGGGCGTCGACGGCGCGGAGGCGACCGGCGACGCATCGGGCTCGCTCGGTATCGGCAGTCTGAAAGGATCCGACCGGTGAACCATCTGCTCCGTTCCTACGCGCCGATCAGCGATGAGAGCTGGGACGAGATCGACCGCGAGGTGAAGCAGCGGCTCGAACC
>DATJAA010000408.1:0-4277 GCA_035516815.1 Acidimicrobiia bacterium
CATCGGGTGTCAGCGTACCGGGGTGCTAGCCTCTTCGTGCTCTAGTGACGCTCGACGTTGAGGTGCTCGGACGATGTCCTCGGTTTGCGATGTGTGTGCCAAGAAGCCGATCTTCGGCATGAGCCTGAGCCACTCGCACCGTCGCACGAAGCGGCGCTGGAACCCGAACATCCAGCGCGTCCGCGCCATTGTCGACGGTTCCCCCAAGCGGGTGAACGTGTGTACGGCATGCCTGAAGGCAAACAAGATCGTCAAGGCCTGAGGCCTGAGCGTTCGGAGTCCTGATGCAAGGCACCGTCAAGATGTTCGATCCCGCCACGCGCGAGGGCATCGTAGTGGTCGATACCGATCGGTCCGAGTTCGTGCTCGCGAGCGACGCCCTGAAAGGTTCGCTGTTCCGCATGCTTCGCCAGGGCCAGCGGATCGTGTTCGATCTCGACGACTCCGGGTTCGCCACCCACGTGCGCACGGGCTCCGAGGTCGACCTCGGCATCCCGACGGCCGAGATCTGACCGGCGCCACAACCGGACAACCGGCGGCATCCCGCCCGCGGCGCGTCAGTGCCTGCTCCGTCGCGACCCGCGGCGAGTGAAGAGCCGCACGATCACGAGCAGCATGACCGCGCCCACGAAGGCCACGAACATCGAGCGCAGCCCGAAGTCGCCGATCCCGTGATCGCCCGCCGCGTTGAACAGCGCACCGCCGAGCAACCCGCCGACGACGCCTACCACGATCGTCCCGAGGCAGCCGAGGTTCCAGCCGCCACCGGTGACGGCCCGGGCCAGCGCGCCGGCGACGAAGCCGACGACGATCCAGCCGAGCAGGCCCACGCACTACTCCGCGAGTCGCTTCGCCAGCGCGTCCAGCTCGTCGTGCAGTGCGGAGGGAAGGTGATCTGCGAACACCGCGTAGTGCTCTTCGATCAACGGGAGCTCGGCGCGCCACTCGTCCTCGTCGACCGACAGCAGCTCCGAGGTCGCGCCCGGTGCGAGCGTGAGACCGGTCGTGTCGAGCGCGTCGGCGGCGGGAAGCCGGCCGATCGCGGTGTCGACGGCCGACGCGCCGCCCGCGCAGCGTTCGAAGACCCACGCAAGGACTCGACTGTTCTCGCCGTAGCCCGGCCACAGGAACCTGCCGTCGGCGTCCTTGCGGAACCAGTTGACGTAGAAGAGCTTGGGCAGCTTCGCCGCGTCGGCGGACGCGCCGATGGTGAGCCAGTGCGCGAAGTAGTCGCCCATGTTGTATCCACAGAACGGCAACATGGCGAAGGGGTCGCGCCGGAGGTTCCCGACCGCGCCGGCCGCGGCCGCGGTCGTCTCGGATCCCATGATGGAACCGAGGAACACGCCGTGCTGCCAGGTGAACGCCTCGGTCACGAGCGGCACGGTGCTCCGGCGGCGGCCACCGAAGAGGATCGCGGATATCGGGACACCGTTCGGATCCTGCCATTCCGGCGCGACACAGGGAACCTGGGCGAGCGGGGCGGTGAAGCGGCTGTTCGGGTGCGCGGCGGGCGTGTCCGACGCGGGTGTCCAGTCGTTGCCCGTCCAGTCGATGCAGTGCTCGGGCGGTGTGTCGGTGAGGCCCTCCCACCACACGTTGCCGTCGTCGGTGAGCGCGACGTTCGTGAAAACCGTGTTGCGCCCGAGCGCGGCGATCGCGTTGGCGTTCGTACCGAGACCGGTTCCCGGTGCAACACCGAACATGCCGTATTCGGGATTGATCGCGTACAAGCGACCGTCGTCGCCGAACTTCATCCAGCAAATGTCATCGCCGATGGTCTCCGCCTTCCAGCCCGGCAGCGTGGGGACGAGCATCGCGAGGTTCGTCTTGCCGCATGCGCTCGGGAACGCCGCGGCGATGAAACGCGACTCGCCGGCGGGGTTGGTGAGCTTGAGGATGAGCATGTGCTCGGCGAGCCAACCTTCGTCGCGCGCCATCACGCTCGCGATCCGCAGCGCGAAGCACTTCTTGCCCAAGAGCGCGTTGCCGCCGTAGCCGGAGCCGTACGACCAGATCTCGCGCGTCTCGGGGAAGTGCACGATGTACTTGTGCTCGTTGTTACACGGCCACGGCACGTCGGCTCGGCCCGGTTCGAGCGGCATGCCCACCGAGTGGACGCACGGGACGAACTCGCCGTCGGCACCGAGCACGTCGAGCGCGCCGCGACCCATCCTGGTCATCGTTCGCATGCTCGCGGCCACATAGGCCGAGTCGGTGAGCTCGACGCCGATGTGCGCGATGCGCGAGCCGAGCGGGCCCATCGAGAACGGCACTACGAAGAGGGTGCGACCGCGCATCGCGCCCGTGAACAGCGGCAAGAGCTCCCGGCGCATGGCGTCGGGTGCGCGCCAGTGGTTCGTCGGGCCGGCGTCGACCTTGTTTTCACTGCAGATGAAGGTCCGGTCCTCGACCCGAGCGACGTCGCCCGGGTCGCTGCGCGCATAGTACGAATCCGGGTGCCTGGCCGGATCGAGGGGTGTGAAGGTTCCGGAATCGACCAGCTGCCGGCACAGCTCCTCGTACTCCGCCTCGGAGCCGTCGCACCAGTGGACGCGGTCGGGCTGGAGGATCGCCGCCCAGTGATCGACCCATTCGAGGAGCTTACGATTCGTGGTCGGCGCGGTCGCGGGCGTGGAAGCCATAGAGGGGAAAGGGTAGGCCCGCCGGGCGGGGTGACGTAAACCGCGCCGGTTCTGCCTGCGCTACAAGTGGACCACGGGGCACGTGAGCGTACGCGTGATCCCGTCGACGAGCTGCACCTGCGAAACCACCATCCGCCCGAGCTCGTCGATCGACGACGCCTCCGCCCGCAAGATCACGTCGTAGGGGCCGGTCACGTCGTCGGCCTGCACGACGCCGGTGAGCTTGCGGCACGCGTCGACCACCTCCGATGCCTTGCCGACCTCGGTCTGGATGAGGATGTACGCGCTCACGGCCACGGCGACCCCTCGGTTCGCTCGGTGATCTCCGGACGAATGGTACCGACCGGACGGGCCCGCATCACACGAGGGCTCGGGATCAGCGCTGCCGCCCGCGGCGCGCGGCCCGGCGACCGGACCGGGCGATGGCGAGCTCGATGAGCCGATCAATGAGATCGGCGTACGGCACGCCCGAGACCTCCCAGAGCTTGGGATACATCGAGATCGGCGTGAAGCCGGGAATCGTGTTCACCTCGTTCACAACGAAGACGTCGTCGGCCCGCAGGAAGAAGTCGACGCGCGCCATCGCCTCGACGCGGCACGCTTCGAACGCCCGGACGGCGAGCAGTTGCACCGCACGCGTCTGCTCGTCGGTCAGCGGCGCGGGCGCCCGCAGCTCGGCCTTGCCGTCCTCGTACTTGTCCGCGTAGTCGTAGAAGTCGGCCGCGGGTACGACCTCGCCCGGCAACGAGGCAACCGGCGGGTCGTCGCCGAGAACACCCACCTCGATCTCGCGGCCGCGCACCATCTCCTCGGCCAGGATCCACTCGTCGTACGTGAGCGCGTCCCCGATCGCGGCACGCAGCTCGTCCCT
The DNA here is from genome assembly GCA_035516815.1 of Acidimicrobiia bacterium. Classification (GTDB taxonomy): domain Bacteria; phylum Actinomycetota; class Acidimicrobiia; order IMCC26256; family PALSA-610; genus PALSA-610. Next base: position 3,517 of record DATJAA010000408.1, read on the forward strand.
CGTGCGTGCCTTGCTCACGCCGACCGACGACCCCATGTTGGCCGGCTTCACGAAGCACGGGAGGCCCAGCTCGGCCTCGGCGCGCCTCGCGAACTCCTCGATGCCGTGCCCGTCGCGCAATACGAGCGCGCGCGCAGTCTCGAGCCCCGCCGCCGCGAACATCTGCTTCATCGCGACCTTGTCCATCGCGATCGCCGACCCGAGCACGCCGGAGCCGACATAGGGCAGGCCCGCCAGCTCGAGCACGCCTTGCACCGTGCCATCCTCGCCGTACGGTCCGTGCAACAGCGGGATGACGACGTCGACGTCGTTCGTCGCGGTCCGCGACGATGCGCTCGGCACGGGCACGAGATCACCTTCGACCGCGAACGCGGCCGGCAGAGCGTCGCGCCCGCCCGCGAGCATCTTGCGCGCCTCCTCGGCGAGCAGCCAACGGCCGTCGGTGGAGATCCCGACCGGCAACACGTCGTACTTCGCCGGATCGAGGGCGCGCGCGACCGCGACCGCCGTGGCCCGGGAGACGTCGTGCTCGGCGGACTGCCCTCCGAACAAAAGCATGACGCGGCGACGCCGCGAAGCCTCCGGCACCGCCTCATTGTGGCTCACTTCGGCGAGCTCACACGACCTGCAGCACCGCGCGGATGCCGAGTCCCATGATGAACAACCCGCCCAGGCCGTACGCGAGCTCCATCCACCCTCGCGCCTTCCAGACGTAGCGGTACGAGTAGAGGAGGCCGACGGTGATGAACGCGACGAACCCG
>DATJAA010000409.1:0-6657 GCA_035516815.1 Acidimicrobiia bacterium
TCCCAGGAATCCTTCCAGCCCTGGTTCTCGAGGCCGCGGTCGGTCGTGCGTTGATACTCCACGTAGCCGTCGCCGTCGCGATCGCCGAACTCACTGATCCATTCGAGCGCGGCGTCTGCGGCCGGCAGGAGCGCGTCGACCTCGTCGCGGCGAGAGCCCCAACGCGACAGCTCGCCTACCAGCATCACGAACAAGGGTGTCGCGTCGACCGTGCCGTAGTACACGCGACCGCCGCCGAGCGCGAGCGAGGCAGTCTCTCCGAAGCGCATCTCGTGCAGAATGCGGCCGGGCTCCTCCTCGGTACGAACGTCGACCTCCCGTCCCTGGAAGCGCGCGAGGGTCTGCAGGGTGCCGAGCGCGAGATCGGGGTCGACCAGCATCGTCATCCACGACGTGATCAGCGAGTCGCGGCCGAAAAGGGTCATGAACCACGGCGCGCCCGCGGCGACAACCGCGCGGTCGGGATATTCCGGGTCGAAGATGCGCAGGCCCGCGAGATCGCGCGTCGACCGTTCGAGGAGCGCCCGGAACTGATCGTCGTCACTCGTCACTACGGGCATGCGCGCCCGCCACTGTTCGAGACGGGCGACGGGCGTCGAGCGCTCGACCGGCTGCCCGCACTGGTAGCGCGGCGTGACCTCGAGATCGCCGATCACGGGCGTCACCTCGATACACGCCGACCACTGCGCGCGGGGCGGCACCACCGTCTCGTACACGACATGCGTGCCCTGAATCCGGGGCGAGCCGCTGAAATCGACGTGCGTGGCCCGCTCGAACGCATGCCGTTTGTACCGGAAGGTCAGCCGGGAGCCCTCGCTCGATACGTCGAGCTTTCCCTGCTTGACGACGCGGCCTTCCTTGACCTCGAAGAGATCCGCGAAGTCGGCATCCACCTGGATCTCGATCGAACAGAACGTCGCCTCCTCGCCGAAGTTCTCGATCTCGAGGTCTTCGCGCATCCCGCGGCCGACGTAGCGGCGCCGGAACAACACGAGATGCGAGTCGGCGTGGCCCTTCGACGGATGACCGCGCAGGACGAAGACGCCACTGAAGGGATCGGGCGCGGTCGCCGCGAGGGCCTCGGGGGTCGAGCCGTTCAGGCTGCAACGCAACTCGGAGATGAACCGGGTGTCACGAAAGAACAGTCCCTGCGGCCGCGAGGGATCGATCTCGCCCGATCGGCTCGAGATGCAGAACGCAGACCCCTCGACGAGAGTGACGATGCCGTCGGCGCCGATGCTCGCGCTGGCGCTGGTCGTCCAGGGCTCCGGCATCGTCGAGAAACTACTACCGGAATTCCACAGGTCTTTGCCTGGCCCGGAAGGGTGATGGGGTTAGCCTTGCCGATCAATGCGCGTCGCGATCGTCGCTCCCGTGTGGTTTCCGGTTCCTCCTACGGGCTATGGCGGTATCGAGCTCGTCGTCTCCTTGCTCACGGACGGGCTCGTCGACGCGGGCCACGATGTCACGCTCTTCGCCAGTGGCGGCTCGCACACCAAGGCGAAGCTGGTGTCTCCGATGGAGGAGCCGCCCGATCCGCGTGAGCTCGGCAACGCCTGGTACGACGGCTTCCACGCCCTCTCGGCCTACCTCGATGTCGACGACTTCGACCTCGTGCACGACCACGCCGGCATCGTCGGGCCGGTCTGTGGGGCGATGCGGCTCGGCCGCCCGCCGACGGTCCACACGCTCCACGGTCCGTGGACCCCGCAGACGCGCCTCTTCTACGGTCTGGTCGCGCAATACGTGCACCTCGTTGCCATCAGCGAAGCGCAACGCGCCGACAATGCCGATATCCCGTACATCGGAACCGTGCACAACGGCATCGACCTCGCCTCGTATCCCTTCCGGGAGCAGAAGGACGACGTGCTCATCTACATCGGCCGATCGAACCCCGACAAGGGCCCGAAGGAGGCGATCAACATCGCCCGCCGCGCCGGGCTTCCGCTGCAGATGCTCCTCAAGCGGAGCGAGCAACCCGAGCGCGAGTACTTCGAGCACGAGATCGAGCCGCTCCTCGCGAGCGACATCGAGCTGCACGAGAACGTTTCGCACGAAGAGAAGGTCGAGATGCTCGGGCGCTCGTGCGCCATGGTGTTCCCGATTCGCTGGCCCGAGCCTTTCGGCCTCGTCATGGTCGAGGCGATGGCGTGCGGCACGCCGGTGGTGACCACGAACTGGGGCGCGGCGCCCGAGGTGGTCGACGACGGGGTCACCGGGTTCCGCCGCGACGGCGACGACGACCTGGTCACCGCGATCGGCGCGGCCCGCCACCTCCCGCCGGCTGCGTGCCGCCGGCGGGTGGAGGAGCGGTTCTCGGCGGAGGCGATGGTCCGAGGGTACGAGCGCGTCTACGAGCGGGTCGTGCGGGGCTGAGGGAGCTCCCGAGCGCTATTTCCACTACCGACGTAGTGTTATTACAATGACCTCCGTGGCTCCTGGAACTCCCGCCGAACCCACCGCGCCGGCCGCCCTCGAGATCGAAGACCTCCACGTCGCGGTCGACGATCGCGAGATCCTGCGCGGCGTGTCGCTCCGCGTCGCGCCGGGCTCACTGCACGCGCTGATGGGACCCAACGGGTCCGGCAAGTCGACCCTCGCCAACGCCCTCCTCGCCAATCCCGCGTACGTCGTGACCGCGGGACGCATTTTCTTGCACGGAGAGGACATCACCGCGCTGCCCACCGACGAGCGGGCGCGCCGAGGTCTCTTCCTCGGGTTCCAGCATCCCCAGGAGATCCCGGGAGTGTCGGTGCTCAACTTCTTGCGCCAGGCGATCGCGCAGCGCAAGGGCATCGACGACTTCTCGGTCCTCGAAGTCCGTATGGCCCTCATCGAGTGGACGAAGCGGCTCGGTATGGACGCGAGCTTCCAGGAGCGCTACCTGAACGAGGGCTTCTCGGGAGGCGAGAAGAAGCGCAACGAGGTTCTCCAGATGGCGATGATGGAGCCCGACGTCGCCGTGCTCGACGAGACAGACTCCGGCCTCGACATCGACGCGCTGCGCCAGGTCGCGGCCGGGATCGCGGAGATCCGATCGGTCCGCCCGCACCTCGGCATCCTCGCGATCACACACTACCAACGGCTCCTCGAGCACCTGGTGCCCGACGTCGTGCACGTACTCGTCGACGGCCGCATCGTCGCGACCGGCGGCCCCGAGATCTCGCTCGAAGTCGAGGCGCACGGATTCGAGGCGTTTCGCACCCACGTCGCGGCAAAGGCAACATGAGCCGCCTCGACGTTGCGCGGATCAAACGCGACTTTCCCCTGCTCGAACGCGAGATCAACGGCAAGCGCGTCGTCTATCTCGATTCCGCGTCATCGGCACAAAAGCCCGTTGCCGTGCTCGACGCGATGGACGACGCGTACCGCAACCACTACGCGAACATCCACCGGGGCGTGTACACGATCGCCGAGGAGGCAACCGCCGCGTTCGAGAAGGCGCGCGCCACGGTGGCCCGATTCGTCAACGCGCCGCGCGCGGAGGAGATCATCTTCACGCGCAACGCCACGGAGTCGATCAACCTCGTCGCTTACTCCTGGGCCCGCGCGAACCTCCGACCGGGTGACGTCGTCGTCCTGTCACACATGGAGCACCATGCGAACGTCGTGCCGTGGCACATGCTCGCGGCGGAGCGCGACATCGAGCTGCGGTGGATCCCGCTCACCGACGACTACGGCCTCGATCTCACGAACCTCGACGCGATCCTCGACGGCGCCCGACTGCTCGCGATCAGCGCGATGTCGAACGTGCTCGGCACGATCAACGAGATCCGGCCGCTGGCCGACGCCGCCCACCGGCACGGAGCGCTCGTGCTCGTCGACGCGTGCCAGTACGTGCCCCACGTGGCCACCGACCTGCAGCACTGGGACGCCGACTTCGTAGCGTTCTCCTCCCACAAGCTGTGCGGTCCCACAGGGATCGGAGCGCTGTGGTCGCGCGTCGAACTGCTCGAGGCGATGCCACCCTTCCTCGGTGGAGGCGAGATGATTCGCGACGTCCGCCTCGACGGGTTCACCACCAACGACGTCCCCTGGAAATTCGAGGCGGGAACGCCGGCCATCGTCGAAGCCGTCGGTTTCGCCGCGGCCATCGACTACGTCACCGCGATCGGGATGGATGCGGTGCGCGAGCACGAGGTCTCACTCACGGGGTACATGCTTGCCGCGCTCCGTGAGCGTTTCGAAGGGTCGCTCACCATCTACGGCCCCACCGACGTTCAGCGGCGCGGCGGCGCGGTGTCGTTCCTGTTCGAGGGGATCCACGCCCACGACATCAGCCAGGTGCTCGACGAGGACGCGGTCTGCGTCCGCGCCGGCCACCATTGCGCGAAGCCGCTCATGCGCTGGCTCGGCGTCCCGGCGACGACACGGGCATCGCTCTATATCTACAACGACGAAGCCGACGTCGACGCGCTCGTGGAAGCGTTGGCGAAGGCCCAGAAGTTCTTCGCGGTTTAGGATTCGCTGCAGATGCCCGGCCTGGAAGACCTGTACCGAGAGATCATCCTCGATCACTACCGCTCGCCGCGCAACCGCGGCGAGCTCCCGGTTCCGCCCGCGCACAAGGTCGAGGGTTTCAATCCTCTCTGCGGCGACGAGGTGGTGCTCTACCTCGATGTCGATCCGGAGACCGAAACGGTCCGCGATGTGAAGATCGCCGGGCAGGGCTGCTCCATCAGCCAGGCGTCGACCTCGATGATGAGCGCGGCGGTCAAAGGCAAGCCGCTCGCCGAGGTCCGCAAACTGATCCGCGCGTTCAAGGCGTTGATGTCGATCCACGAGTCGAAGCTCGAGGGCGACGGCGACGACGGCACCGACCTCGCCGCGGAGCTCGCCGGGGTCCAACTCGGCGACCTGGAGGCCCTGCAGGGCGTGGTGAAGTTCCCGGTCCGCATCAAGTGCGCGACCCTGGCGTGGAACACCCTGCAGCAGGCAGTCGACGAGAGCGCACAGGCCCAGGCCTGACCAAGAACGACGCCACGACGTGGCGTCCGTCACATGTGGGCATAACTTCTCGATCTTTGGGGAACCCGACAGCCGAACTGGACGTTGCACTGTCAGTAGGTACGGGCGGCTACGCTGACGGCGAAACGGCAGGAGGACCCGCACGTGGAACAGGCAGGGATCGTCACGATCATCGACGAGGCAATCGAACGTTTCGCATCCCGGGACTTGATCGGCTCGGCCGAAGTGGTCGACTTCCTCCTCGATCTCCGTAGTGCAGTCGTGTCCGACGCCGCGCTGGCCGCGCTCATCGAGTCGGAGACCGAGCCCGCGCACTGATCTCGCTCGGTGCCGTGAGCCACACGCGATCCGAAAACTCGCGCGTCGTACGCGGAGCGCGTCCGGAACGCGGTACTCGTCCGGTACCATCCATCGCCGGTGGAAGCTGACGAGACGCGCTCGGACGAGGCGTCCGGAGAACTCGACCGAGCGACACGTCTCGCGGAACGGCGCGGGAGCCGCCGTCGGTACGCGGTCGTGACCTCGGTCGTCGTCGTGCTGGTAATCGCCGCGGCCGCGGGCGCCTACGCCGCGGTCACCCACGCGCAGAAGGCTTCCGGGGCGGATCGCGCGAGCGACCCGCCTCAGCCGGCACCTTCGACGGTCACGCGCAAGTCGACGACCACGACCGTCCCTCCCACGACGACGACCACGATCCCGCCCGTGATCCAACCCAAGGACGAAGCGCTCCCCGACCCGGGCAGCGGAATCGGCTACGGCAGCCGCGGTCCGGACGTGCTCATCTACGAAGCGCGGATGAAGCAGTTGCACTTCGATCCGGGCCCGGTCGACGGCGTCTTCGACCAGGACACCCAGTACGCGGTCACGACCGTGCAGAAGTACTTCGGGCTTCCCCGCACGGGCGTGATCAACGCCGGCGTGGATCTCGTGCTGACCCACTTCCGGTACTCGCCCGCGCTGCCGACGAGCGAGCCCGACCGCGTGGAGATCGACCTCGACCGGCAGGTGCTGACGTTGTTCAGCAACTGGCAGCCGGTGCTGCTCACCACCACGTCGACCGGGTCGGGCGAGCACTTCTGCGGCGGGGTCGACGGCTGCCAGTACGCGATCACCCCGACGGGGCACTTCCACTTCTACGACCTCGTGCGCGGCTGGCAGAAGGGCAAGCTCGGCACGATGTGGAACCCGTACTACTTCAACGGGAGCATCGCGGTGCACGGCCTCGACTCGGTACCGGCGTACCCGGCCTCGCACGGCTGCGCGCGCATCCCGATTCACATCGCGGACTACTTCTACACGCTCGTGCACAACGGCGAGTCGGTCTACGTGGTCGGTACCGCGATGAAGCCCGGCAACGGCTACATCGGGCCGGTGCCCACCCCGCCGTCGACTGCCGCGCCGACCACGACCTCGACCCCGCCCACCACCGCGGCCGCGCCGACCACGGTGAAGCCGTTACCGGGCACGACGGTCAAGACGACGGGGAGTACGACGAAGCCGACCACACCCACGACCCCACCCAAGAAGAAGCCCTGACGCGCCGGCCTACTTGACCCGCGGGTGGGGGTTGGTGGGTTAGGTGCTGAATGCGGCGAGGCCGATGATGGGTGCGGTGGGCGGGTGCGCGGCCAGGCTCCCGGCGAAGGCCCGGTTGGAGAAGTTGAACACCCCACCATCAGCGGCGGCCAT
>DATJAA010000410.1:0-9341 GCA_035516815.1 Acidimicrobiia bacterium
GCAGGAAGTTGGTTCCGCAGCGCACGTGCGCGGTGGAGAACTGCTGCGCCGTTTCGGGTGTGAGCTCGACGCCGTTCTCGTACGCCGCGATCGCCTTGTGCTCGGCGCCGTGGTATTCGAAGACGCGGCGGATGTCGCGTACGCGTGAGATCGCGAGGAGGTACACGACGAAGATCGCGAGGCGCGCGATGCCTTCGGCGATCGGGAAGGAGCCGTGGAACAGGTGCCCGAGTGAGCGGCCGGCCAGGGCCGGCAACACGATGAACAGCGCGCCGAACACGACGACGGCGATCGCGACCGACCATCCCATTGCCTGCTCCGACACCTGCTGATCCTCGGGAACCTGCTGGTTCGCCGACCAGATCAGCGAGCGGTACCCCAGCCCGAGCGACTCGGCCAACGTGGTGACGCCGCGCAGGATCGGAATGTTCCGGTACCGCTCGGCCCACCCGGGGACCTCGCGCGTGTCGACCGTGATCGCACCGTCGGTGCCGCGTACCGCGACGGCCCACGTCGACGCGCCCCGCATCATCACGCCCTCGATCACGGCTTGCCCGCCCATGTAGCGAGGCTCCGACCGGGGCATGCGGCGCTACGCCTTCTTGGTCTTGGCCTTTGCCGCGCGGCGCTGGAAGCGCTCGACGCGGCCCCCGGTGTCGACCAGCTTCTGCTTGCCCGTGTAGAAGGGATGACACTCGGAGCAGAGCTCGGCCCGGAGCTCCGAGCTGGTCGAGCGGGTCACGAACTCGTTCCCGCACGAGCAGTGGACGCGGCACTCGACGTATTCGGGGTGGATGTCGGTCTTCATGATCTGTCCAGTCTATTGGCCCGTCCGCTCGTCAACGGAAGGGCTCAGGTTCCCATTCCCGTCGGCGCCTTCGCGATCTCGGTGAGGAACTGCGCGTTGTTCTTCGTGCTCCGGAGCTTGTCGATCAGCAGCTCGAGCCCGGAACCGCCTTCGAGTGCGCCCAGCACCCGGCGGAGCTTCCAGATCTGCTGTAGGTCGTGGCGGTCGAACAGCAGCTCTTCGTGGCGCGTGCTCGACTGCTCGACGTCGATCGCCGGGAAGATCCGGCGGTCGGCGGTGCGCCGGTCGAGGCGCAGCTCCATGTTCCCGGTGCCCTTGAACTCTTCGAAGATGTGCTCGTCCATCTTGGAGTTCGTCTCCACCAAGGCCGTCGCGAGGATGGTCAACGACCCGCCCTCTTCGACGTTGCGGGCCGCGCCGAAGAACTTCTTCGGCGGGTAGAGGGCACCCGCGTCGATCCCGCCCGACATGATGCGGCCGGAGGCCGGCGCCGCGAGGTTGTACGCGCGCGCGAGACGGGTGATGCCGTCGAGGATGATGACGACGTCCTTCCCGCATTCGACGAGCCGTTTCGCCCGTTCGATCGTCAGCTCGGCGATGTGACAGTGCTCATCGGAGGGCCGGTCGAAGGTGGAGGCGACGACGTCGGCGCGCAAGACGTGCCGGCGCATGTCGGTGACTTCTTCCGGACGCTCGTCGACGAGCAAGACGATGACATGGCACTCGGGGTTGTTGCGTTCGATCGAGTACACGATCTGTTTGAGGATCGTGGTCTTGCCCGCCTTCGGAGGCGACACGATCATGCCGCGCTGACCCTTGCCGATCGGCGCGATGAGATCGATGATCCGGCCGGTGATCTCGCCGGGATTGTCATCGAGCTCGAGGCGAAGCCGCGAATCCGGGAACAGCGGCGTGAGATCCTCGAATCGCACGCGGTGGCGTGCCTCCTCGACGCCGATCTCGTTGATCTGATCGACGCGCACGAGCGCGGGGTACTTCTCGCTGCTTGCGGGCGGGCGGGTCGCGCCCTTGACGTGGTCGCCCTTGCGCAGTCCGAATCGGCGGACCTGAGACGCGGAGACGTACGCATCGTTGCGACCGGCGAGATAGCCCGACGCGCGAAGGAATCCGTAGCCCTCTTCGCGCAGATCGAGCAGGCCTTCGATATCGATGAGCTCACCGCTGTACTCCTCGCCGCGATCGGAGCGAGCCTCGCGGTCGGGTCGCCCGTCGCGCTCGAGGCGGGCGTCGCCCGGACGATCGCGGTCGCGGCCGCGCCGCCGGCGGCGGCGCTTGTTCCCTGTCGCGTCGTCGTCGCGCCACTGCGATTGACCGGACGACGAACGGTCGGTGGTCTCGCCGGCATCGGCGTCGGCGTCGTACGAGCCGGCGGCGCGGGTCGTCTCCGGGGCCGAGGTGAACGACGTCGCCCCTCCCGACACGGGTTCGGCCACCGCGACGTCGCCGTGGCCCGATCCGTTCCCGTTCGACGCCGCGACCGGGTGGCTCTCGCCTTCTTCGCCGCTACCGTTGCCCGGAACCGAGCGCCGCCGGGGCCGGATGAGTGCCATGTCGTCACCCGGCTCTCGGGAGGCGGCCAGTGCGTTCTCCTCGGCGGCGATCGACGCGTAGTCGTCGCCGGAACCGTGAGTCGATCGCACCTTGCGCGGCGCCTTCGCCGACTCGCCGGCAGGACCGACGGCCGCGCTGACGATGGCGTCGACGAGATCCGCCTTCCGCATGCGACTGACCGACTTCACGCCGAGCGCGGAAGCGATCTCCGAGAGCTGTTCGCGATCCTTCCCGTCCAGTTGTGAACGGTCGAAGGTCTCACTCATGTTCTGCTCCTACCGGCCCGGCTGCGGCGGCGCCTGCAGCGGCCGGAGTGATCCATTGATCGTTGCCAAGTGCCGACGCAACCTGAAACGGCGCCGGCGACGTTTCCCTCGGAAGGTCCCGCACGACCTCACCGAGCGTGAAGCACGAAGAGAGCGAGGTGACCCGGCCCCCTACCACCGAGAAACGTTCTCGGGGCGAGGTCTCGAGGGATCGAACACACCCTATACCCAGGGGCCTTGCGAGTGCATGTCTCCCGACCGAACACTCGGCCGGAGCGAACGATTCCTGAACGTTCGGGAAGCCTACCCGGCGACGAGTCGAGCCATCAGCGTATGCCCGGCCACCGGTGCGCACCCGGCGGTCGCCGGTTCGGTGTACGTGCCCCCCGAGCCGGGCACCACCGAGTCGAACAAGAGATACGGCACCGGTTCGGAACTGTGCGTGCGGGTGTTGCACGGCGTCGCGTGATCCGGCATCAACAGAATGCGATAGGCCTCACCGCGCGATTCGAGCGCGTCGACAATCGGACCTATGACATCGGTGTCCCAGCGCTCGAGCGCGTCGACCTTGATATCGGAACGACCGGCGTGGCCGGCCTCGTCGGTTGCCTCGACGTGGAGCACGAACAGATCGCGGTCGGCGAGCGAGTCGATGCACGCCCGGGCCTGCGCCGCGTAGTCGTTGTCGAATCCGGCGGTCGCCCCGGGAACGTCGACGACCTCGATGCCGGTGAGGACACCGAGGCCCTGCACCAAGTCGACTGCCGACGACATGCGTGCCCGCACGCCGAACGTCGACGCGAACGACGGCAACTCGGGCTTCACGCCTTGCCCCCACAGCCAGATCTGGGTGGCGCTCGAACCCAGCGGAGCCGCGGTGCGGCGCACGACCTCCCGCGACGCGTCCATCAGCGCGTTCAAGTGTCCGGCCGCGGCGCCACTCGGGAACACGGCCGGCCGGCCGGTCAGGTCGTGCGGCGGTACGCAATCCACGTCGGACCACGTGTCCGGGACGACGCAGAGATGGCGATACTCGACACCCGGGTGGAAGCGCACGCCGTTCCGCCCGCCGCCCAGCGCCGTGTCGAGGGCCGCGACGATCGCGTGACTCTGCTCGTTGGTCGGATGCCCGGCCGCGAAGTCGATCATCACGGGCGCGGGATCGTCGGAGAGCGTCACCAGGTTGCAACGGAACGCGACCTCGCCCGGCTGCAGTTCGACGCCCATCGCCGCGGCCTCGATGGGTGCGCGGCCTGTGTGATAGCGCGCAGGATCGAACCCGAGAATCGACATGTTCCCGACGTCGCTGCCCGGCGGGAGTCCGGGCGGGATCACCGACGCGCGCCCGACCTCGGCCCGGGCGGCGAGGGCGGCGAGCCGCGGCATACGCGCGACCTCGAGCGGCGTGCGGTCGTCGAGCTCCGGCAACGCGACGTCGGCGCAGCCATCCGGTACGAACACGACGTATTTCATCGGCGCGCATCATACGAGCCCGTACTTCGCGATCCGCAGGCCGCGACGACATGCGCACCCGCGCGGTCGGCGGCGGCCGTAGCCTGAGCCGTCGTGTACCGCTCGTGGATCCTCGCCGTCGCGGTCGCCTGCGCGGCGTGCAGTAGCGGGGCCTCGGGCAAGGCGGCGACGACGACGAACCCGATCCCGCCGACGAGCCCCGCGCCGGCAACCTCCACAACGGCCGCTCCGAGCACGACCGCCGGGAAGCCGCGATCTCCGGCGACGGTGCCGGGTCCGCCGGATCTGGCGCGAGTGCGCGTGTCGCTCACACCGGTGGTGTCGGGGCTCGACAGCCCGGTCGCCGTCGCGTGGCGGCCGCACGACGATCACATGTTCGTGGCCGAGCAACCCGGGCGCGTACGCGTCGTCGATGCGTCGGGACACCTCTCGCCCGACCCCGTGCTGACGGTGGGCCCGTTGTCGCGGGGAAACGAGGAGGGGCTGTTGGGGATCACGTTCTCGCCCGACGGCTCGAAGCTGTACGTCGACTACACCGATCCGTCGAACAACACGCACGTCGACGAATACACGATGCGCGGCGACGCGGTGCTCGCTTCGACGCGCCGGCAGATACTCGTCGTGCAACAGCCGTTCTCGAACCACAAGGGAGGAGAGGTACTCACCGGCCCCGACGGAATGCTGTACATCGGCCTCGGAGACGGCGGTAGCGAGGGCGATCCCGAGCACAACGGGCAGAACCTCGACACCTTGCTGTCGAAGATCCTCCGCATCAACCCGGCCGCGACCGCGACATCGCCGTATTCGGTTCCGGCCGACAATCCGTTCGTCGGACAAACGGGCGCTCGGCCGGAGACGTGGATGTGGGGCCTGCGCAATCCGTGGCGCTTCTCGTTCGATCGCAACACCGGAGCCCTCTGGATCGGCGACGTCGGCCAGGACCGTTACGAAGAGATCGACTACGCGCGCGCGGGCGAGAAGGGAATCAACTGGGGTTGGAGCGCCCGGGAAGGCTTTCACGAGTTCCGCGGTGCGACGCCTCCCGGCGCACGTGACCCCGTCGTCGAGCTACCGCACTCGGACGGCTGGTGCGCGGTGGTCGGGGGCTACGTGTACCGGGGGCATGCCATTGCGGGGCTCGACGGTGCCTACGTGTTCGGAGACGACTGCCGGCCGCAGATCGTCGCCATCACCGCCACGGGCGGACACTTGCTCGGGCAACGCGACCTCGGTCCGACCGTCGACACGTTGACGAGCTTCGGTCAGGACAACGCCGGCGAGCTGTACGCGGTCGCGCGCGGCGGAACGATCTACCGTCTCACCCCCGGCTGACGGACGCGCCGAGTCGTCAGTAGCTCGCGCGCTTCAATACCGCGGCACCCACGCGGCGAGTGATCGCGTGCGGCGTCACCGCGGAGAGATTCCCCATCACCTTGTTCGCCGCGCCGGGAATCACGATCGCGCGGTTCCTCGCGAGCCCGTCGAGGCCGGCGCGCGCGACCTCGGGTGCTTCCTGCCACAGGAAGCCGGGCAAGTCGGACGCGGGCACGTTGGCACGCTCCTGGAACTCCGTGTGGGTGAAACCGGGGCACAGCACGGTCACGCGCACACCCGTTCCCTTCAACTCTTCGTGCACTGCCTCGGTGAACGACGTGACGAAGGCCTTGGTGGCGCCGTACGTCGCGTTCGACGGACCCGGCTGGAACCCCGCGAGCGAGGAAACGTTGAGGATGCCGCCCCGGCCCCGCTCCGCCATCGCGCTCGCGGCGGCGTGAGTGAGCCGAACCAGCGCGACGACGTTGAGGTCGATCTCGCGGATCTCGGTGTCGATGTCGAGCGTGTGGAACGAACCGAAGGTTCCGAAACCCGCGTTGTTCACGAGCACGTCGACCGCGTGGGCCCGTTCCTCGACGCGCGCGAGCTGGGCCGCATCCGTCAGGTCGGCAACGAGCACCTCGGCACGCGTCGCGCCACCCGATTCGATCTCCTTCGCGAGCACCTCGAGTCGGGCCGCGTCGCGCGCGACGATCACCGTGTCGTGGCCGCGTTCGGAGAGTTGCCGGGCGAACTGTTCGCCGATGCCGACGGACGCACCCGTGATCATCGCAACCGGATTGGCCATATCCTCGCCGCCTTCGACCGGGCGGTCCGCTCCGACGCTGCGACCGCGCTCGGCGATGCTATGGGCCTGCGGCCCGCCGCGCCCCGGCCAAGTTGCGGCGGCGTTCTAGGCCTTGACCGGAATCGCGGCAACGAGCACGCCTTTCACCACGATGCGTTCAGCCGCACTGTGCTTCGGATGGCACGCGATGAGTGTCACCGTCGGGGTCGGGGTCGGGTCGGTGACGTAGAGCGCGGTCGGCGCCACGATCTGAGTGCCGGTGACCCGGTAGACGCAGTCCTTACCGGGCATGTGGAAGATGATCTGGTCGCCGGGCGACAAGAGATCGAGATTCAGGAACGGATGCGTGTGCGTCACCCGGTGCCCGGGGAACACGGCGTTCCCGCGCTGGCACGGGAGCGCGGAACCCGGCCAGTGGCCGGGACCGTGGTCGATGACGGTCAGCGTGATCCCCTCGAACACGGGGTGCAGCAGCTGAATCTTGGGGATCTCGATGGTTCCGATCTGGATGATCGGCGACGGCGCGTACGGATCCGCCGGCGGCGGGAGGGGCTGCGGCAGCTTCAGAGTCGTCGTGGTCGAGGGATGCGGCCGCGGCCGAAAGACGGTCGTGGGCACGGTCAGCAGCGGGGAGTCGTCCTCGGCCGAGTGCGGCGAGCCGTGCCTCGTCACCGCCGCGGTCGTCAAACCGGCCGCGATCACAATTCCGATCGCCGCGAGGACGGCGATCCATCGCTTCCTCTTCATGCTCGCACCTTCCTCAATGCTTGCATGATCCCGGCCTTCACGTCAGAGCCCGAGCTCCTCCACCACGACGTCGACCGATGCTTCCACCGCCGGCCGCGCCTCGATCTGGGCGATCGCTCGGTTGGGGTCCTTCAGCCCGTGCCCGGTGACCGTGCACACGATTGTCTCATCCCGGCCGACCAAGCCCTGCGCGGCGGCCTGCAGGAGCCCGGCGACCGCCGCGGCGGACGCGGGCTCCACGAACACACCCTCCTGGGATGCCAGGGTGCGGTAGGCGTCGAGGATCTGCGTGTCGGTGACGGCGCCGATATGACCGCCGGATTCGTCGCGCGCGGCGATCGCGCTCTCCCAGCTCGCCGGGTTCCCGATCCTGATCGCGGTGGCGATCGTCTCGGGGTGGGGAACCGGCTCGCCGAGAACCAGCGGGGCTGATCCCGCGGCCTGCCACCCCAGCATGCGCGGGCGCTTGGTGACGACACCGTCGCGCGCGTACTCGCCGTATCCCATCCAGTAGGCGGTGATGTTGCCCGCGTTCCCCACGGGAATGCAGTGCACGTCGGGCGCCTCGCCGAGTGAGTCACAGATCTCGAACGCCGCGGTCTTCTGGCCCTGTATGCGAAACGGGTTGATCGAGTTCACGATCGTGATGCCACCCCGCTCTCCCAGCTCGCGCACCACGCGCAGCGCGTCATCGAAGCTCCCGCGGATCGACACGACCTTCGCGCCGTGGATCAACGCCTGCGCGAGCTTGCCGAGCGCGACGTGGCCGTCGGGGATGATCACAGCCGCGAGCATCTGCGCACGCGCCGCGTAGGCCGCCGCGCTCGCAGAGGTGTTGCCCGTCGACGCGCACACGACGACCTTCGCGCCGTCTTCGGCAGCCTTCGAGATGGCCATCGTCATCCCGCGGTCCTTGAATGAACCGGTCGGATTCGCGCCTTCGACTTTCAGCATGACGCGCGCACCGACCGTCTCGGACAGGCGCGGCGCGTCGACGAGCGGAGTATTGCCCTCGCACAACGTGACGACGGGTGTCGCAGCCGTTACCGGTAGTCGATCGCGGTACGCCTCGATGATCCCCGACCACCGATCCACGCTCATTCCTCGCCTCCCACGACCCTCAGCACGGACCCGATCCGACCGACGACCTCGAGCTCACGCACTTCGTGGATCGTCGCCGTCAACGCGGCCTCGCGCGCGAGGTGCGTAACGAAGATGAGGCGGGCGCCCGCGCCTTGGCCCTTCTGCTGCATCGACTGGATCGAGACCTTGTGGTTCCCGAACACACCGGCGATCGCGGCGAGCACACCAGGCTGGTCGACGACGTCGAGCGACAGGTAGAACTGCGACTGCGTCTCGTCGATCGGACGCACCGGTTTGCGGACGAGCTCTCCGATCGTGGCGCCGCGGGCGCCGGCGCGCATGTTCTTCGCCGCGTCGATCAGGTCGCCGAGCACTGCGCTCGCGGTCGGTCCGCCTCCGGCACCCCTTCCGAGCAGCATGAGCTGCCCGACCGCTTCGCCCTCGATGAAGACCGCGTTGTAGGAGCCCCGCACGGAAGCGAGCGGATGGTCGACCGGGACCATCGCCGGGTGGACACGGGCGCCGACGCCGCCGTCGTGCTCCTCGGCGACCGCGAGGAGTTTGACGACGTATCCGAGCTCGTTCGCGGCCGCGATGTCGTCAGCGGTGATCTTCGTGATGCCCTCGCGGTACACGTCGCCGGCGACGACGCGCGCGCCGAATGCGATGCTCGCGATGATCGACGCCTTGGCCGCCGCGTCGAAGCCCTCGACGTCGGCGGTGGGATCGCGCTCGGCGTAGCCGAGGTCCTGGGCTTCGGCCACGGCTTCGGAGAAGCTCGAACCTTCTTCGGTCATCCGGGTGAGCACGTAGTTGGTCGTGCCGTTCACGATCCCCATTACGCGCGTGATGCGCTCACCGGCGAGCGATTCACGCAGCGGCCGCATCAACGGGATGCCGCCCGCGACCGACGCCTCGAAGAGCAGGTCGACACCCGACTTCTCGGCCGCCCCGAAGAGCTCCTCGCCGAAGTTCGCGAGCAGCTCCTTGTTCGCGGTGACGACAGGCTTGCCCGCCTCGAGTGCGGTGAGGATCAGGCGACGGGCCGGCTCGACGCCGCCGATGACCTCGACGACCACGTCGACGGCCGGGTCGCGCACCACGGCATCGGCGTCGTTGGTGAGTACCTCCGGCCGCAGCTCGACGTCGCGCTCTTTGGCGATGTTGTGCACGGCGACTCGGACGACCTCGAGCTTCACTCCGGATCGCTGCCTGATCAGGTCCGCGTTGGATTCGAGCAGGCGCACGAGGGCCGCGCCCACGTTCCCAC
>DATJAA010000411.1:0-9063 GCA_035516815.1 Acidimicrobiia bacterium
GCGCACCTTCATGCAGAACGCGACCGCACCGCTGCCCGCGCTCGACTTCGCGCAGCCGAACAACACGCTCTTCGAGCATTCCCGCTTCATCTCGGAGTTGGGTCGCCGCGTCTCCTTCCTCCCGCAGTACAGTCCGCCCCCGTTATCGGTGCCGGACCAGAACGCGCCGTCGACCTCGGTACCGACCGCGACGACCGAAGCACCGAAGCAGAGCCCGAAGACCACGGTGGCTCCGCCCCCGACCACGCCGCCGCCTCCGCCTCCGTCGACGGTAGGGCCGCCGGTCACGCACAAGAAGCGGCACAGGCCCTGACGTGAGCCTCGAAGAGTTGGAAGCGCTGCTGCTCGTACAGGAGCGCGACATCGTGTTGGACCAGTTGCGACATCGGCGCGACGCGATGCCCGAGCGGGCCGAGCTCGCGGCGCGGGCCGGCGAGTTACGCGATCGCGAAGCCGATCGGTCGAGCGTCGCCGCGCGCCACCGCGTGGTCCTCGCCGAGGAGCGCCGTATCGACGACGAGGCGCGCGCACTCGGCGACCGCGCCGACGAGATGAACAAGCGCCTCTACTCCGGCACGGTGGCGTCTCCCCGTGAATTGCAGGCGATGCAGGCCGACATTGACATGTTGCATCGGCGGCGTTCCGACCTCGAGGACGAGGAGCTCGAGGTGATGGAACAGCGCGAAGCACTCGATGCCGAGCTGGCCGGTCTGGACGCGGCGATTGCGGAGCTGGGCAGCGCCGTCAGTGAGCTCCGCGCGACGATTGGCCGCGCCGAGGGCGAGATCGACGACGAGATCGTCCGCGAGACTGCCCGGCGTGCCGACCTCGCACGTCCGATCACCGAACCACTGCTGCGCGACTACGAGCGGCGGCGGGCACAGAACCGTGGCTCGGGCGCGGCGCGACTCGTCGGCACCACGTGCCAGGCGTGTCACCTGACGATCCCGTCGACGGAAGCCGAGCAGATACGCCGGGCCGGTGGGAGCGACGTCGCGTACTGCGACAACTGCTCGGCGATCCTCGTCCCGTGACGCAATCCTCACTGTTCGGCGAGCCCGCCGGAACCCACGTCACCGAAGTAGTGGTCTTCTGCGACGGCGGATCCCGCGGGAATCCGGGCCCGGCGGCGATCGGCGCCGTGGTGCTCGATCCGTCGACGGATCCGCCGCGGCGCCTCGCCACGGTGAGCGAGTGCATCGGCGTGACGACCAACAACGTTGCCGAGTACCGCGCGCTCATCGCCGGCCTCGAGGCAGCCGCACCCTTCGGCGCGCAACGCCTTCTGGTGCGCGCCGACTCGAAGCTCGTGATCGAACAGATCAAGGGAACGTGGAAAGTGAAGCAGCCGCACCTGAAGCCGCTGCTCGACGAAGCCCGCCGCCTTCTCGCGAGCTACGTGTACGTCGATCTCCGCCACGTGCCGCGCGCGGAGAACGTCGACGCCGATGCGCTCGTGAACGCCGCGCTCGACGCGGCTGCGCCCGGAGACTGAGACCGTGCTGCTCTGGTTCCTCTTCGGCTCCATCTTCGCCGTTTGGAATGTCTTCCAGAGCTCGGGACTCGACTTCCGGCTCGTCGCGATCGGCGCGCTGATACCCGAGCTGATCGACCTGCCGCTCGGCGCGCAGGCTTACGCGCACACACTGCTCGCGGCGGTGGTCGTCCTCTTCTTCACGATGCTCGCGACTGCGGGTCGGGGAAACCGTCTCCGCCGCAGGCGTGCGCTCGGACTCGCGATCGGCTGGTTCTTCGGGCTCGTCCTCAGTGCCGCGTGGGCGCACAAGGAGGTCTTCTGGTGGCCCGCGTTCGGTACCGCCCGGCCGGACGCACCGCTGTTCCCGGTGTGGCCGGTCGTCGTGGTCGAGGAGCTGTTGGGTCTCGCAGCCGCATGGTGGACATGGACCCGCTTCGGGCTGCACGATCCGGATCGCCGCCGGCACTTCCTGCGCGGCGGCCGGTTGACGATCGTCGGGGAGAACGCGTGATCGGTTTCGTGCGCCACGGCCAGACCGAGCTCAATCGTGGCGGCCGGCTCCAGGGGCACCTCGACGCGCCGCTGAGCGATCTGGGTGTGCGGCAGGCGATCGCGCTCGCGAGCGGTCTCGCGAGCGAGCCGGTGACGCGTGTTCTCTCGAGTCCCCTGCAGAGGGCGCGCCGCACGGCGGCCGCGATCGCGTCGGTCCACGACCTCGACGTCGAGGTCGACGAGCGGCTGATCGAGCTCGACTACGGCACGTGGGACGGGCTCGCGCTCACCGACGTCCCGGCCGCCGACTGGAAGGCCTGGCGCAACGACCCCGGCTTCGCGCCACCCGGCGGCGAATGTCTGTCCGCGGTAACTGACCGCGTTGCTGCGTTTTGCGGTGACGTGCTCGGCGGCGACCTCGTGATCGCAGTGAGTCACGTCTCGCCCATAAAGGCAGCGGTCTGTCGTGCATTGTGCGTGGACGAGCGGATCACATGGCGGATGCAGCTCGGCGTCGCGTCCGTGACGCGTATCGGACGGCGCGACGACGGGAGCAGCTACCTGAGCGTGTTCAACGACACGTCGCTGGTGCAGTCGCTCGACGGCTGAGCGCCGGAGACACGCGGCCCGGCCGTGTCCGTTCGGCTAGAACGCTACGGTGCAGCTCGGGATCGTGCTCGCCGTCTTTCCGTTGATCTTCTTCGGCGAGCTGCCCGACAAGACGATGTTCGCGGCATTGCTGCTGGCATCGCGCGGCCGGCCGCTCGCCGTATGGGTCGGCGCCGCGCTCGCGTTCGTCGTGCACGTTGTCATCGCAGTGAGCATCGGTGTCGGGCTCTTCCGTCTGCTCCCGAGCCGCGCCGTCGACGTTCTGGTCGCGGTGTTGTTCGTCGTCGGCGCCGCGCTGGCGTTCGGAGAATCCGAGGAGCAGGAGGAGCATGCCGCGTCCGCGGAAATCGGGGCGAGGGCCACGCGTGCGCATCGGGTGGTCGCGACCGCTTTCGTCGTGATCTTCGTCGCGGAATGGGGTGACCTCACGCAAGTGCTCACCGCCAACCTCGCCGCCCGCTATCACGCGCCCTTGAGTGTCGGTCTCGGTGCGGTGCTCGCGCTGTGGAGTGTTGCGGCGCTCGCGGCGTTCAGCGGCAAGCAGCTGATGCGGTTGATGCCCGGCATGTTGCTCCGCCGCATCACCGGGGTCGCGTGCTCAATTTTTGCGGTCGTCGCCCTCGTCGCCGCGATCCGGGGTTGAGAAGCCGCCCCGCCGGCGGGCGAACGCCATCAGCGCGACCGGCCAGCCGATGATGCCGATCGCGGCGAAGGAGAACCACTCGATCGCGTACTCGAGGTGGTTCACCTGGTCGGGTGCGGGCGGCTCCGGCAGCAGGGGAGCGCCGGGACCGGGCGCAGGCGCCTGCGCCTGGGCTTCGATCCATTGCGGTTGCAGGTCGTGCGGCACGTCCTGGCCGATGCGGTCGAGGTCGACCTTCGGCACGATGAGCCGTCCGCCGGAGGTGATCACGGTGTCCTGCGCGTTGAGCGGGGTCGAAGCGTGCGCGAGCCCGCGGACCACCACCGGACCGGTGGCGGTCGCGATCGCATCCGAGCCTTCGACGACGCCCTCGGACACCCATCCGCGATCGACGATCACAGCCGATCCATCGGCGCGGACGAGGGGAGTGAGCACATCGGCGCCGTCCTGGCCGTTGTGCACCTGGTTGCTGAGGAGTACTTCGTGGGCCGGGTCGTAACGACCGGACGCCTGGACCCGGCTCCCGGCCGGTTGGAGCGTGGCGACGTCGGGCGCGGGCGCGGCGAACGCGGCGCGTTCCTCGCGGACCAGTTGCTGTTTGTGGCTGTTGCGCGCCAGCTGCCAGAACCCCAGAGCCAAGAAGCTGACCGTGAGCACGAGGACGAGCAGATGGCCGGCGACCCAGCGCGGTCGTAAGAGCGTCACAACCCACCTAGTCTCTCGCACCGAACCGCCGTGCCCCGAGTCGGAGGACTGTCATGGCTCTCATCGAAACCGCGCCGAGCGCTGTCCACATCGGTGGCGACGAGTTGCCCTTCGTCGACATCGGGGGCGGGAGCAAGCTCAAGGTGATCCAGGTCAAAGAGAAGGAAGGTCTCTGGATCGTCGAGAACATCTTCACAGCCGGCTACGAGGTACAAAAGCACCGCCACACCGGCCCCGTTTGGGGCTACACGGTTTCGGGTGCGTGGAAGTACAAGGAGTACGACTACGTGAACCGCGCGGGGTCCTTCCTCTACGAGCCGGCCGGATCGGTGCACACGTTGACCTGCATCGAGGACAACACCCAGGTCTGGTTCCAGATGTACGGCGTGAACCTCAACCTCGACGCCGATGGCAACGTCGAAAGCGTCGCGGACGGCGCGGGCTCCCTCGCGTTCTACCTCGCGATGTGCGAGCAGATGGGCCTACCACGACCGAACGTGCTGGTCGACTAGTGGCAGTCGACCTTTACGATCCCGACTCCTACGTCGGCGCACCGCCGCACGAGTTACTGGCCGAGCTGCGCCGCACGCACCCGGTGTACTTCCAGGAGATGGCGGGTGAGCCCGGGTACTGGGCGGTCCTCAAGCACGCCGACGTCGTGCACGTCGCGCGCGAACCAACGCTGTTCTCGGCGAGCGAGGGCGGAGTGATGCTCGAGAACCTCGCGCCCGAGCAGCTCGACATGATGCGCAACATGCTGCTCGCGATGGATCCGCCCCGGCACGTCGACTACCGGCGCCCGATCGCGCCGCGGTTCAAGGCGCGGGTGATCTCGGGAATGGAACAGCAGATCCGCGTCATCTGCCGCGAGATCATGGAGGCCGCGGCCGATCAGCGCGAGGTCGAGTTCGTCCACGACGTCACCTCGACGCTGCCGTCGCGCGTGATCGGGCAGCTGATGGGCCTACCCGTCGACGACCTGCCGTATATCCACCGCCTCGCGGAGATGAACACGAGCAGCCAGGACGCCGACTACGCATCGGACGTGTCGCAGGGTTCCATCGACATGGCGATGTATGCGATCCAATTCGCAGGGGTGCGGCGCGCCGAGGAACCCCGGCCCGACCTGACGACGTTGTTGCTGGAGACCGACTTCAACGGCCACTACATGGACGACATCGATTTCGCCAGCTTCTTCGTGCAGCTCGTGACGGCCGGGAACGACACGACCAAGACGATGCTGTCGTCGGGTCTGCGCGCGCTGCTCGATCATCCCGATCAGCTGGCCGATCTGCGTGCTGAGCCGTCGTTGCTTCCCGGCGCGGTCGAAGAGATCCTGCGCTACGAGAATCCGTTGCACTACTTCCGGCGCACGGCGACCGCCGCTACTCGGCTACGAGGTACGGCCATCGGCGAGGGCGACAAGGTCGTGATGTTCTATACATCCGCGAACCGCGACGAAGACGTCTTCGAGGATCCGCAGCGCTTCGACATCCGTCGTTCCCCGAACCCGCACCTCTCGTTCGGCATCGCCGAGCACTTCTGCCTCGGCGTGCATCTGGCCCGGCTCGAAGGCCGCGTCTTCTTCGAGGAGCTGCTCGCCACGTTCCCGTCGATCGAGCTCACCGGCGAGCCCGTGCGAATCCGGTCGAACCTCAACAACGGCTTGAAATCGTTGCCGGTCAGGCTCGTCCGGTAGTCGCGGCGGCCGGCCGGCGCGCGTCGAACGTCCTTGGGAACTCCACTAGGCGGCTTCGTCGACGGAGATCTCGATCCGGCCTCGCCCCTTGCGCTTGGCGCGATACAGCGCCTGATCGGCGCGCATCAACAAGCTGTCGGCGTCGGGAGTACGCCCGAAGGCGATGCCGATGCTGGAGTCGATTGCTACGGATCCGACGGCCAGCCGGAACGGCTGCGAGAGGCCTTCACGGATTCGGCGCCCGATGACGACCGCCTCCTGGGTCCGGTCGAGCTCGTGGCAGATGACCACGAACTCGTCACCGCCGACACGCGCGACCGTGTCGACATCGCGGATGGCGCCCCGGATGCGCGCCGCGACCGCGCGCAGCAGCTCGTCGCCGAGTGAGTGGCCGAAGCGGTCGTTCACGTCCTTGAAGCCGTCGAGGTCGACGTACAGGGCAGCCGTGAGGGTGCCGCGCTCGAGGATGCGCGGCAGGATCTCGAACAGCTCCTTGCGGTTCGCCACGCCCGTGAGCGGATCGCGGCGCGCTTCTTCCGCGAGCCGCTGTTCGAGCGCGCGGCGCTCGGTCACGTCGGTGACGAACACGATCGCGCCTCGATAGGTTCCGTCGTGTTGGTGCAACGCACTCGCGCGTAGGCGCGCCCACACCTGCCGCCCGTCCCCGGGGAGGAGATGGACATCCTCTTCGTGATACTGCTCGTCGTCGTCGCCGGTCAGTGCGGCGCGCGCGGCCGTGTGACTGTCGGCGTCGATGTATTCGAAGATCGGCCGCCGCATCATCTCGGGTACCGACGTGGCGAGGAGGTCGGCGAGTGCACGGTTCGCGAAGGTAACCCTGCCGTCGATGTCGAGCGCGCCGATCCCTTCGCGGGCGAGCTCGACGATCAGCCGGTAGCGCTCCTCGCTGTCTCGGAGCGCTCCGTCGGTGCGCATGCTCTCGGAGACGTCGCGGATGGTGAGGACGAGGCCGGCGATGTCGGGATGTGCAAGATGATTCGTCCCGATGATCTCGGACTCGAGCCACGAGCCGTCGGCATGGCGCAGCCGCATCAGCACGGGGTTGGCGCGCGACGCTGGCGAGCTGAGTGTCGACGCGAAACCCTCGAGCGCGCCGAGCTGATCGACGGGGTGCACCAGGTCGAACGCGCTGTGCCCGATCAGCTCGCCGGTGCGGTATCCGAGCATCGCTTCGGACGCCGGGCTCGCGTACTTCAGGCGCCCCGCGGCATCGATGACAGAGATGACGTCGGGCGAGATGTCGATCAGCGCGGCGAGGAAGTCCGCGGAGACGGCGCCGGGCGCCGACGGCAATGGGTGGCCTCCGTCCCGCGTCGCATCACTCAACTGAAGGCCTTCTCTTCGAGCGCGACGGCCGCGAACTCGACCTCCTCGGCGGGGCGGGCGGGACTGCAGAGGTAGCCCTGGAAGGAGTCGCACCCGAGCTGAGCGAGGTGGGCCAGCTGCGCGCGCTTCTCGACACCCTCGGCGACGACCCGCAACTTCAGTGAGCGGGCGAGGCTGATGATGGCGCGCACGATCGCCTCGCTCGCATCGTCCTCGTCGAGGCCCTGGACGAAGGAGCGGTCGATCTTCAACATCTCCACCGGGAACGCCTGGAGGTATGCGAGCGACGAGTAACCGGTTCCGAAGTCGTCGACCACGAGGTGAACGCCGAGGCTCCGGAGCTCGGTGAAGATGCGTACGGCCGTCGGCGCGTCGTCCATGAGGACGCTCTCGGTGATCTCGAGCCAGAGCGCGTCGGGGTCGAGACCGGTCGTCGCGAGCACGGTCGCCACGTGACGGACGAGGTTCGGGTCGTACAGCTGGCGAGCAGACAGATTCACCGAAACGTAGAGGTCACGCGCCGCGGGTTCGTCCGCGCGCCAGCGCGCGACCTGGCGGCACGCGGTCGCGAGCACCGCGATGCCGAGCGAGAGGATGAGGTCGGTCTCTTCGGCCACCCGGATGAATTCCGTCGGTGGGATGGAACCGAGATCGGGGTGCTGGAAGCGGGCGAGCGCTTCGACGCCGAGGACGCGCGGCGACGCGACCGAGACGATCGGCTGGAAGTGCACGTCGATCTGATCGGCGTCGAGCGCGGCGCGCAGGCCGAGCTCGACTTGCCGGCGTCGTTCGGCCTGGACGCGAAGGTTGTCGTCGAAGATCTCGATGTTCGTGCCCCCGAGCTCCTTGGCCCGGCGCATCGCGACGTGTGCGTCGCGCAGGAGCTCTTCGGCGTCGCCGTCGCCGCCCGCCGCGAATGCGATGCCGATGCTCGCCCCGAGCGCCGGCTGGCGCCCGTTCGAGAGCCGGATGGGCTCGGCGATCACCCGCGCGAGCTCGGCGGCGCGCTGCAGGACCGGCTCGATACCGGGAACGTCGGTGCACATCACGATGAACTCGTCGCCCGCAATACGGCCCACGCGGTCCATCGAACGGATCGCGCCCTGCAGTCGCTTGCCGATCTCCGTGAGCACCTCGTCGCCGCTCGCGTGTCCGAGCGTGTCGTTGACGAGCTTGAAGCGGTCGAGATCGACGAACAACACGGCGGTATTCGTCTGCACTCGCCGGCTGCGCGCCAGCGCGTGCTGCAGGCTGTCCACGAACACCATGCGGTTGCACAGCCCGGTGAGCTCGTCGTGCGTCGCGCGGTAGCTCAGCTCCTGCTGCGCGTGGATCGCCTTGGTGACATCTGCGAACGAGCACACGGTGCCCGCCGGCGCGCCCGATCCGGAGGGAAGCGGGCGGCAGCTGAGCGAGAGCCACCGCTCCCGGTCATCGTCGACGAGCCCGAGCAGGACATCGTGCAACGCCTCGTTGAGCTTCAGCGCGCGGGCCACGGGATGGTCGGCCGGGCCGAGTGGCCGGCGGTCGGCGCCGACCAGGCCGTCGGGACCCGCGATGCAGTCGACCAGCGGCAGCCCGACCGCGACCTCGAGGGGCAGGATGCGCCGCGCCGCGGGATTCGCCGCGACGATGACGCCGTTCGTGTCCGCGACGACGATTCCTTCGTCGACCGATTCGATGACCGTGCTGTGGAGCTGCTCGACCGCCCGGCGCTCTTCCTCGGCCCGGCGGCGGTCCGTCGTGTCGGCGCACACCACGACCGCGCCGCGGCGCGCACCCGAGTCGTCGTGGATGTGCGTCACCGATGCCCGGACGATCACGAGCTTGTCGTCGGGGCGCCGGTGGATCGACTCCACGTCGCGCAGCGGCAGCTCGCCGAAGCCTTCGGGCAATCCGACCAGTTCGGAAAGGAGCGAACCGACCGCGACGTCGCTCGCCACGCCGTAGATGATCTCGGCCGCCGGGTTCCAGCTCTCGATGCGGCCGCTCGCGTCGACCCCGACGATCGCGTCCGACACGTGCTCGACGAGGCTCGCCTGGTAGCGGAGCGCGGCGTCCGCCCGCTTGCGGTCGGTGAGGTCGCGCAGG